>JAPYUD010000177.1:0-6915 GCA_029936215.1 Pirellulaceae bacterium
GCTATCAACTCGGTAGCCGGATCGAGGATCTGGAGTTCAGTGCAAACGGCCAAATAGCGGTGGCGTCGACAAGGGACGGCCATGTTGTGGTACTGAATTCCACCGATACAACTCCGCTTGTGCGTCCCGTCCTTCATCCCCATTCAGTGGAATCGGTCGGCCTCTCGGCTGACGGTCGTTTTCTGGTCACTGCCTGTCGAGATGGCCTGGTTCGCACTTGGGACCTGGCAGCTTCCCTGGAAACCCATGCGGTAATAGAACATGGTTCTGCTATCACGGCGGCGCGTTTTTACCCTGGCGGCGACTACCTGGTTACCAGTTCCAGCGACAAGTCGGCTATTCTCTGGGATTACCGAATCCCTCTCCCCCAGAAAACCAGTCTCTTTGCTCATGAGGAGGCGGTCGGCGATTGTTTTTTTGGCTCCGCCGGAAAACAACTGGTAACGATCCATGGCAATAGCGCATCGAGCTGGATGCTTGAGGATCCCTCTGCCCCTCTTCTGAGCATGCAACACGGGGCAGTGATCACCGATGCTCATGTCGGGATTGAAGGTAAACTTCTGGTCACAAGCAGCGCGGACCGAACAGCCGCCATCTGGGAGATCGCCTCGGGCACGCAGATCCTACGCCTGGCAGATCATGACACGAGTGTTCGAGACGCCCACATGAGTGCCAATGGAAAGTGGATCGTCACAGCCGCGGGAAACCCCGGAGACATGCATTCCAGCACCGTGGAAGTATGGAATGGAAAGAGTGGTGAACGCATCCGCCCAGCGACCATCGTCCCTGGCCTGGTACACTCCGTCCGGTTTCTGCCTGCCATTCCTGCCAGGGGTCTCCCGGCCCGTGTTCTCACCCTGACCGGAAGCCTGGCAAACCAACCGGGAACTGCCCGTCTCTGGGATCTCAACACCGGCGAACCCATTGGCCTGTCGATGCAGCATGGTGACGCGATCAACTTTGTCGACATCAGCGAAGATGGACTCGCCCTGCTGACCAGCTCACGTGACACCACCGCACGACTCTGGAGCACCGTGGATGGTTCACCATTGACACCTCCACTCTCACACCCGGCTAGTGTCCTTTCCTGTGACATCCGACCCGATGGCCTGTTTCTTATCACCGCATGCAAGGACGGTACAACGCATGTTTGGGACCGCCGAACCGGCAACCCCATTTCACAGGGCCCACTTCATGACGCTCCTGTACGGGTCATCACCTTTGGCCCCGCCGGCAATCAGGTCCTCAGTGCCGACGAGAGTGGCATCGCTCGACTCTGGCATTTAAGGAGCAAGATCACCGATCCAGAAACCGCCCAGCAGATCGCCCAGCTTATCTCCGGGCATCACGTCAGTTCCACGTCCCAGCTTCTTCCGATTCCCCCGGCGAAGATTCTCGACAACTGGCGCGCACTCCAGCCGGAATTTTCGCGGACGCTGAAAGTCACCACCACGGAACAATTTCACTGGCTCAAGGACCATGGCGTGGTGGTTGCCCCTCGCCTCTGGTTATTCCGGGCCGAGCAACTCAGCCTCCTTGCCCAGGCCTCCCCCCGCGAGGTAAGCCATCTTCTACAGCGCGGATATGCTTATGTCTGCGCTGGGGAATACGAAAAGGCGATGCAGGATTACCTGGCTGCCTATGAAATAGACAGTACCATTGCGACCCTCACCCGGTACTGCTATCTCGCTGCTTTCCTCGGTCACCGGGACGAATTAACCACGGCGATCAGGCAGATGCTCCCTGCCGCCAGCAGCCATAGCGACAAGGCACGTCTGCTTGCCTGCGCCAGTCTGCTACCGGACCTGATAGAGGACTACGCGCCGTTGCTTGCCATTGCCGACGACCTCTCGACCGAAACGTTGCTCGCAAACGTCTATGTCCGCTCCAGCGTGGGCGCCATTTTTCTTCGCAGCGGCGACCTGGCTCGTGCGAGCCAGGTACTGCGTGGAACTCCCACAGGTGACAGTCGATCCCTCGTCAGCTTGACAACCACATTCCTCTTTTTTTCCATTGCGGAACAAAAACAGGACAACGCTCAGGCTGCAGCGACACTCAACCGGGTTGCCCGTGGATTCATGAAACGGCAGCCACAAATGGACTCGCTCAACCTCCAGTTCAAGCACCGAAAACCTGGGCCGCTCTGGTTTGAATACATGGGCCAGCAACTCCTGTTACGCGAATACCAGGAGCTCCTCGAAGAGGAATAGACCGATGGATAGTCGACTTCTCTTACTCGCCGCATTATTGCGAGGCAGCCTGAAGCCATCACAGGTGGCTTCTGCCATCGGGAACGTAAAAGATTCCGATCCCTTGCTCGAGCAGTTAACAGCCGAGCAGCGGGACGGACTTGAAAGAGAACTGACGAGGCCGCGTGATTCGGTGGCCACCCAGGCCCAGGCACTTCTCCGGGCACTCAGGGACAAGAATCTTGTCAGCGAGGAGATCATGGCCAGGCTCCCTTCATCCTGGCTGGCCGACGAGTCAGAGATGACAATCAACCGTCCGGCCCTGAATCCCGATGCCACCATCGACCGCGAGTCGCCGGATCCCGGCATGACCATCGACCCGCCGATCGCCGATGTGGAGATGACCATCGACCCGGTCCAGCAGCGGCGGGTGCTTCTGCAGCCAACTGCCGACCGGCATCAGGACCCATACTCGATCACCGGTTTACTGGCGGAGGGGGGCTTGGGCCAGGTCTACGTGGCACAGGACACGCAATTGGACAGGGAGGTCGTGCTCAAGCAACTCCAGCCAACAGAGGGGGAGAATGACGACTCGTTGAACCGCTTCATGCGAGAGGCGCAGGTCACCGGACAACTCGAACATCCCAACATCGTTCCGATCTACGGCCTTGGCTGGGACCAGGACGACCGTCCCTACTACACGATGAAATACGTTCGGGGTCAAACGCTAGGAGATCTCATCGATGACTATCATCGGAAGAAACAGGAAGGGACTGCCGGCCGGCTACAGCTACGAGAGCTCCTGGAGGCTTTCCTCAGTGTCTGCAATGCCGTCGGTTATTCCCACGGGCGCAACGTGGTTCACCAGGACCTGAAACCTGACAACATCGCGGTGGGAATGTTTGGCGAGGTGATTGTACTCGACTGGGGCCTGGCCAAGCTGCTGGATGAAACACAGCAGGGCTCCGCCGAACCCACCGAAAGCATTCTTCCCGATGCCGGGCAGGTGATGGGAACTCCCAATTACATGCCCCCGGAGCAGGCCCGCGGCGATTTGGATTCGGTGGATGCCCGAGCGGACATCTATAGTCTCGGGGCGATCCTATTTTACATCGTGGCTGGCCGCGCCCCACGCCATCCGGATCCGGAAAACCTTGAACAACTGGTAAGCCAGGTCGCAGCGGGTCAAATCCCCACGCTCCGCCAACTGGCGCCCAGCGCTCCACGACAGATCGATGCGATCTGTACCCATGCCATGCAGCACGATCCAGATCACCGTTACCAGGACGTTACGGCCCTCTCGGATGATCTCAGGAAATGGTTGGCCGACGAGCCGGTCTCGGTCTACCGGGAACCGTGGACCAGCACCACCGCACGCTGGGCACGTGCCCACAAGACCATGGTGACCACGGCCGGCTCGATGGTCCTTCTGGCACTGGTCACTTTTACTGTACTCACGGCAAACCTCAATATCGAACGGGCCAAGCGTCTGAGGGCACGCAACGATGCTCGCCGCAGTAAAGTCTATGCCGAGCAGGCCCGTACCCTTGCGGAGTTCTCCGAACAGGTCACCGAGCAGCAGCGGGATGTCGCCCGCCAGGTTTCCTTAGATAGCCGCCGGCAACTTGTCCGGCAGCAGGTCACCAGCGGGATGACGCTGGCCCAGCAGCGTCGGCCTTTTGAGGCACTGCTCTGGTTTACCCGTGCCTACGAAATGGATAAACAGCTCCAGGCGGACATCAGTTCCCCGCAGCAGGTCTCCATGGAGGACCACCAACTACGAATTCACAGTATCCTGGCCCGCTGCCCTCTGCCAGTGCAGATCTGGCACCTTCCCCACGGTGCCGGCCAAATCCGTTTCAGTCCTACCACCAACCACCTCGTCACCTGCGATGGTCATCCCTCCGCTCCCTCCGCTGGCCCAGGACACGCCCGCGTCTGGCAATTGAACGGCGTCCCTCTTTCCCCTCCACTTGTTCACGAGGAGTCGGTGAACCAACTCGTTTTTCACCACGAGGGCAAGTTAATGGCAACAGCGGCAGGGGGTCGCACCGGGACAGGGTCTGCCCGTGCCTGGCATATTCCTTCCGGAGATCCGGCCGGACCGGCAATTCGGCATACCGCCCCGATCGTCAAAGTGGCCATCCATCCAGGCGGGACACTGCTGGCAACCGCAGCGGCTGACGGTTCTGCGCGAATATGGGAGATTGCCAGTGGTCAGCCGGCCAGTCCGCAACTGGAGCACGACGACCCTCTTTCCGACATCGCCTTCAGCCCGGACGGCTCCCGGTTAGTCACCGCCGCGGGACACCATCTGCAGCTCTGGGACACTGAAACGGGATCCGCGATCGGAAAAAGGATCTCTCATGCGGCCCCGGTACGAATGTGTCGTTTTTCCATTGACGGCCTGACCCTCTTTTTCGCAACCGAGACAGGTTTCTTCTATCGCATCGACGGGCAGACACTTGCTTCCAGCCGCCCCTGGCGGACAGGAAATACAAGGCACCGGCTCTCTCTGTTGCGGGTCTCACCCCGGGGTGCGGTCACACTTGCCGCTGGTCGGGACGGCGACCTGCTGGTCAGCCGGCGAGCCTCCAGTCGGCTCTCTCTTGGCTGGACGTCAACGCAGGCGATCAGCGATGGACGATTTAACCGCCAGGGAGACCGCCTCGTGGTCTCCTCCTATTCTGGTGAAACTGCGCTCATTTCCGCGAAAGATGGTCAACTTCTGGCTCCCCCGCTTCTCCACCCGGCGGCCGTATTGAGCACGGATATTGACAACACAAATCGCTTCATTGCCACTGCCTGCCGAGATGGCAACGTACGTATCTGGGACACCGCGCTGGGAGAAAGAGGGCAGGAGGATTTTTCTCAACCATTTAACCTGATAAATGCGGCCTATTCCGGCGACGGCCTTCAGCTTGTCACCGCGACTCCAGAACACAACGCCATCGTCTGGAGACGGGAGCCACCAATCGTCCCGGCCTTTTCCCTGGATCACCAGGCCTCGATTGGACTGGTCGTCTACGGGCCAGGCAACAACCGGATTGTTACTGCCACCACCTCGGGGACGGTCCATCTCTGGAACGCCACCAGCGGTGAATCGATTTCCGGACTTTCCACCGCCAACATACGAGCCACGAAGGTCATCTTTCGCCCGGATGGTGGCCAGCTTGCGACACTTACAACGGATCGCACAATTCACATCTGGAATGCCGCAGATGGTGACCAGGTGCAGCAGTTCGGGCCACTCCCCGGCCCGGTCACGGCGTTTGCCTTTCATCCAACCGACTCGCTGCTGTTTACCGCCAGCCTCGCAAAAACCAAACCGACAACCAGCCTCGTCCAGGCCTGGGAAGTCCAGCGTGGAAAAACGGTCGGCGTTCCCCTTCCAGTGAAGGGTATTATTCGCTCAATGACGATGCATCCCGATGGGCACCGTGTCCTTCTCCATGTCAGGGATGCCACCGGCAATGGTTCCCATGCCCAGTTCTGGGATATTGAGAAGGGCCACCCGGTTGGCGATCCATTCGTACACCGGGATCCCGTCGGCGGCGCCGAACTGAATGCGTCCGGCTCCCTTCTTTTGACGAGCGGAACTGACGGTACGGTACGGTTGTGGGATACGACGACTGGAAAAACCACAGGTTCGCCATTCCGGCATACAAATCCCATCCGGGATATGCAATTCAGTCATCACGGCCGGTTCTTTGCAACCGCCACCACCGCTGGCAGGGTCCAACTCTGGAGTTCCACCAGCGGTTTTCCCTTGATGATTCCGATCGACGTTGGCCCCTCCCTTGTCGGTGTCCGTTTCCATCCCTCTGACCAGGAACTCATGATCCTGGCTGGACGAACCATCCGTTTCATCAAGCTCAGCGCCAAAGCGATTTCCCCGGAAGCCGCGGCCCTTGTGGTTTCCGCATTCAGCGGCCATCGCCTCGACAAGCAGGGTTTGCCGACACCTCTGGGCCCGCAGGAATCCTCCACGGCACTTCAACAGGTGAGTGCCAGCTACCCTGATTTATCTTCGACACCCCAGAGGCTGTTATTCGTCTGGAACCAGCGCCATGGGACCCACGTCCCCGCTGCATTCTGGGAATCTCGCCTTGAGTTGTTCACCGGACAGCTCGAGGACACAAGCCAGGCCTATGTCCAATACTACCTCTACATGCAGCGTGCCCGCGTTCATGTCCAGTTGAAAAACTACCAGGCCGCTCTTGCGGACCTTCAGTCCAGTCATCGCCGGGCCCGGCCCGATTTCTCCAGGGGATCCTATTCGCTGCCTCTTTTCCAGCGTGCATGCCTGGCAGCATTCCTGGGTCACAACGAAATCTACAAGGAGACGTACAACGAGATGATCGATACCCTCGATCCACTCAATCCCTATGATGCGCCGCGAACGGCAACCGCGAATTGCCTTTCCGCAAGCGGTCACGGCAACCTGGAGCTCTCCCTGCAGCTGGCCTCCCGCAGCGTGGTTGGAAATCCGGCCAACCTGCAATCCTATCTTGGATTTGGCCTGGCACTTCATCGCTCTGGGAAATATTCATCCAGTCGCACCCTGGTTACGCGCCTCTTGTCCCGGCGACCGGGAAACACCCACCTTGCCACCGCCCTTCGCCTTGTCAGGATACTGGCCATGATTGCCGATGGGGAACGCGACCAGGCCGCCGCTCAAATGGAACTATCACGTGTCCGGATTACTGACCTGCCGGCTCTCACC
>JAPYUD010000178.1:0-6874 GCA_029936215.1 Pirellulaceae bacterium
GGTCCGCGTTGCTGGTGGCTGGGGGATGATCCATCCCTCTTCCCAGCCCCGGTCAACAATCGCGTTCTCGATATTCTTGATCGTGACAGCCGGATCGATGATCCCCAGCACACAGGCTCCCTCACAGGGTGCCGGACAGGTGCGGCCGGTGAACTCGGGGAAGTTGTTGGTCTTGTGGAGTCGCTCCAGCGCCTCCTGCCATCGACCCTCGTAGACCAGGTCATTCCACTCGGGAATCAGGTTGTCGATTGGACAACCACTGCTGCTCTGGCAAAAAGGAACCCCGCAGTCCATGCAGCGAGCTCCCTGGGTGCGCAGCTGTTGCTCGTCCGGATCGGTAAAGATCTCGGCAAAGTCCGTAATTCTTACCAGCGGTTCCCGGTAAGGTACCGCCTCTCGCTGGTAGTCCTTGAATCCTGTCGGTTTTCCCATCTGGGGTCCTGCCTTGTTCCGGGGAACCTAGGAACCTGCGGTTCCCACGTTCTGTTCTGTTTCACGCCGTCGCTGCTCAAGTACCCGCTTGTAGTCAATCGGCATCACCTTGATGAACTCCGAGAGCACATCGGGCCACTGCTCCAGCACCTGCTGGGCGACCGGGGAGTTGGTGTGGCGCTGGTGCCGCTCGATCATTTCCCGCAGTTCGGCCACGTCTTCTTCCTCCTCGACCTGTTCCAGCTGTACCATGCCAAGGTTGCAGTTCAGGTTGAAATCACCCGTCCGGTCCCAGACATAGGCAATGCCACCGGACATGCCGGCTGCAAAGTTCCGTCCGGTGGGGCCGAGAATCACGGTCCGGCCACCGGTCATGTACTCGCAGCAATGATCTCCCACGCCCTCGATGACCGCTCGTGCTCCGCTGTTTCGGACACAGAACCGTTCGGCGGCACGTCCCCGGAAATAAGCTTCGCCGGAGGTCGCTCCGTAGAGGACAACATTGCCAACAATAATATTATCCTCGGCCGCGAAGGTGCTGTTCTGAGGCGGGAAGATCACCAGGTGTCCGCCCGAGAGTCCCTTGCCGACATAATCATTGGCGTCCCCTTCCAGTTGCATGCTGATGCCACTGGCCAGGAAAGCTCCGAAACTCTGGCCTGCCGAACCAGTAAAACGGATCTGGATGGTGTTCTCAGCAAGTCCCTCCGGTCCGTGGGCTTTCACCAGGTGGTGGCTGAGAATTGTTCCCACCGTGCGGTTGGTGTTGACGATTGGCAATTCCAGTTCCACCGGCTCGCCCGATTCCAGTGCCGGGCGGGCAAGTTCCAGGAGCTGGTTATCGAGGGCATGCTCAAGCCCGTGGTCCTGCTTGATCGTGCAGTAAACTCCCACCTCGGGATGTGGCTTGCTGACGGGTTGAAGCAGGGCGGTCAGGTCCAGGCCGTCGGACTTCCAGTGCCGGATGGCATCCTCGGTTTCCAGACAGTCGGAGCGACCGATCATCTCGTTGACCGTGCGGAAGCCAAGCCTGGCCATGATCTGGCGGGCCTCCTCGGCAACCATGAAAAGGTAATTGACCACGTGATCCGGCTTGCCAGTGAACTTGGCTCGCAACTCGGGATCCTGCGTGGCGATGCCGACCGGGCAGGTATTGAGATGGCACTTGCGCATCATGATACAGCCCAGCGTGATCAGGGGTGCCGTGGAGAAACCCATCTCTTCTGCACCCAGCAGGGCGGCGATGACCACGTCGCGTCCTGTTTTCAAACCTCCATCGGTTTGTAGCACGGTGCGGCTACGAAGGTCATTCAGGACGAGAGTCTGGTGTGTTTCGGCGATCCCCAGCTCCCACGGCAGGCCGGCATGCTTGATGCTTGTCAGCGGCGAGGCGCCGGTACCGCCGGTATCTCCGGAGATGAGGATATGGTCGGCATGGGCCTTGGTAACCCCGGCCGCGATCGTGCCGACACCGACCTCGGAAACCAGCTTGACACTGATACGTGCCGACGGGTTGGCATTCTTGAGGTCATGGATCAGCTGAGCCAGGTCCTCGATGGAATAGATGTCATGATGCGGGGGTGGGCTGATCAGGCCAACGCCCGGTGTGGAATAGCGGATGCGGGCAATGTTCTCATCGACCTTGCGACCTGGTAACTCGCCTCCCTCCCCGGGCTTTGCGCCCTGCGAGATCTTGATCTGCAGTTCGTCCGCGTTGGCCAGGTACCAGGTGGTCACGCCGAAACGTCCCGAGGCCACCTGCTTGATCGCAGACCGCCTGGAATCACCGTTGGGAAGTGGCTCGAATCGCTCCGGGTCCTCTCCTCCTTCCCCGGTATTGCTCTTGCCGCCGATACGGTTCATGGCGATAGCGAGCGTCTCGTGGGATTCACTGGAGATCGACCCGAAACTCATAGCCCCCGTGCAGAATCGCTTGACGATCTCCTTTACCGGTTCAACCTCCTCGATGCTGATCGGTCCCCCGTTGCCCCCTTCCTTGAATCGCAGCAGCCCCTTGAGGGCACAGCGAGTACGGGCGTCATGGTTGGCATGCTCGGAGAACCTCCAGTAGGCATCCTCGTTGTTTTCCCTGGCGGCCTGCTGGATATCCGAGATTGCCTGGGGATCCCACATGTGGTTTTCTCCCTCTGCCCGCCAGTGGAATTCACCGGGATTCGGCAACAGAGAGACCTTGTCTTCTACCCGCTCGGGATAGCCCAGTTTGTGGCGACGCATCGCCTCCTCGGCCAGGATATCGAAGTTCACTCCCTGGATGCGACTGGCGGTACCAGAGAAGCAGCGGTCGATGACCTCCTCGTTGAGTCCCAGGGCCTCGAAGATCTGGGCACCCTTGTAACTTTGCAGAGTGGAAATCCCCATCTTGGCCATGACCTTGAGCATCCCCTTGGCCACCGCCTTGCGGTAAGCAATGACCAGCTGGTGGTCATCGAGCGTGGTGGCATCCAGCAGGCCGTCCAGGCGTGCCTGCCAGAGAGCCTCGAAGGCCAGGTAGGGATTGATGGCATCGGCACCATAGCCAATCAGGAGGCAATGCTGATGAACCTCGCGGGCCTCCCCGGTTTCGAGAACGATCCCGATCTGTGTCCGCTTGGCCTGCCGTACCAGGTGATGGTGGACAGCACCGCACGCCAGGAGCGTGCTGACAGGCACCCGTTCGGCCGAGATGCCACGGTCAGAAAGCACGACCAGCTTCTGACCGTTGTCGATCGCCTCTTCTGCCTGGCGGCAGATCCGTTCCAGGGCCAGTTGCATGCCAGCTCCCCCCTCGCTGCGGGGAAACGTGATATCGATGGTTCGCGTTGACCAGCCCTGGTCTTCAATATTCTTGATCGCGGCAAGTTCCTGGTTGGTGAGAATCGGGTGGGGTACGAGCAGGCGATGACAGTGCTGCTCATCCGTATCCAGCAGATTTCCTTCCGGACCGATGTAACACTCCAGCGACATGATTACCTCTTCCCGTATCGAATCGATAGCGGGATTGGTGACCTGGGCAAAAAGCTGCTTGAAATAGTCGTAGATCAATCTTGGCTTGTCACTCAGGCAGGCAATGGCAGCGTCGTTACCCATCGAGCCAACCGGGTCTCGCTTCTGCTGGATCATCGGGATCAGCATGAAGCGGAGCGTCTCGGCGGTGAAGCCAAAGGCCTGCATCCGCTCGAGCAGGGTCTCGGGATCAAAGTCATCCGGATTGCCAGCAGGCAGGTCTCCCAGTTGCACCCGCTGGTTCCTCAGCCACTGGGCATAGGGGCGTTGGTCGGAAAATTCCGCCTTCAGCTCCTCGTCGGGGATCAGCCGACCCTGCTGGAAGTCGACCAGGAACATGCGGCCCGGTTGCAGGCGGCCCTTTTGCTTGACAATGGCCGGATCGAGTTTCAGAACGCCCACCTCGCTGGCCATGATCACCCGGTCGTCATGTGTCAGGTAGTAACGGCTGGGTCGCAGGCCGTTGCGGTCCAGGACCGCACCGATATAGTTTCCATCGGTAAAGGCGATCGAGGCGGGGCCGTCCCAGGGTTCCATCAGGCAGCTGTGGTACTCGTAAAACGCCCGCTTGTTCTCTGGCATCGATTCGTGCTTCTGCCATGCCTCCGGAATCATCATCATCAACGATTCCTGGAGTGACCGGCCCGCCATCAGCAGGAATTCCAGGGCATTGTCAAAGTTCCCCGAGTCCGAACAGTCAGGTTCCATGATCGGGAAGAGTTCGGAAAGCTGGTCCCCGAACAGGTCGCTTTTCATCATCCCCTCGCGCGCCGTCATCCAGTTGATGTTTCCACGGAGGGTATTGATTTCCCCGTTGTGAGACATGAAGCGGTTTGGCTGGGCCCGATCCCAGCTGGGGAACGTGTTGGTGGAGAACCGGGAGTGAACCATTGCCAGGTGGGTGGTGTAGTCCGGTTCTGCAAGGTCTGGGAAATAGGGGAAAAGCTGGGAGGTAGTGAGCATTCCCTTGTAGATCATTACCTTGGTGGAGAGGCTGCAGATGTAGAACAACTTTGCCTGCCTGAGCGATCCTCCTGATCGAAGCAGGTGGCTTGCCCGCTTGCGAATGATGTAAAGTTGCCTCTCCAGTTCCTCTCCCTCGCAGCCGTTGCTTCCGGCAACGATTAACTGTTCCATCACCGGCTCGGCATCCCGTGCTGCCGGCCCCACGTCCGCTTCTTCGGCCGAGGTGGGGACCGGTCGCCAGCCGATGAGCTGCTGGCCCTGTTCGTGAATGATCTTCTCGACCTGCCTCTTGCAATGCTCGCGTTCCTCCTCGATCGTTGGCAGGAAGACAACCCCGGCCCCGTAATGGTCAGCAGGAGGGAGCTCGACGGAGAGCTGCTGGGAAGCGATCCGCGAGAGAAACTCGTGGGGTAGTGCCGTAAGGATACCAGCACCATCTCCCGTGTTTGGCTCGCAACCGCAGGCTCCCCGGTGGTCCATGGCGAGCAGGACCTCGTAGGCATCAAGCACGATCTGGTGGCTACGCTGGCCCTTGATGTGGGCCACGAAGCCAACTCCACAACTCTCTTTCTCGTTGGCAGGATCGTACAGCCCCTGTTTCCCGGGCGGGCCGGTATAGGGCCTGTTCGTTGATCCTGGTTCTTGCTGGAATGTCATGCGACGTGACTACTTTCTGTTTTTTGTACGTGGTTTCTTGCGGCCGTTGCCATTGCCAGAAACTGCCTTGCCGTTGGTGGAACTCGTGTCCTCAAGCATCAACTCGACAAAACGGCTGGCCGTTCTTCCCAGGCGGCCAGATCGGCGGTGAATAATCGCCAGCGGACGGACCAGCGAGAGGTCACTGATGGATGCGGTATGAAGTGTTCCTGCCTCACGTTCTCTCAGAACGGTCCGTTCCGGAAGCAGGCTTATCCCGGAATTGATCTCGATGGCACGCTTGAGCATCTCGATGTTGTCAAACTCGACCGTTACCGGGACCTCCAGTTCGTGCAAGGAGAGGAGCTTGTCCAGTTCGCGCCGAATTGCCAGGCCATGGGAGAAAGCGACCATCTCCTGCTGGTCAAGTTGCTCGAGCTTGATCGTCGATTTTTCAGCCAGCTTATGGTCCGGGCTGCAGACCAGCACCATCGGCTCCTCCCTCCAGTCAATGACGTTCAGTGACCGGCTGCTGCGGGCGTAACTGATCAAGCCGATGTCCGCTTCACCACTCTTGATTCGCTCGTAAACTTCTGCCGGGTGGTGGTACTCGATGTGGATACTGGCCCGGGGAAACCGCTCCTGGAAACGCTGGGTGAAGTCCTTCATGTAACTGAGGCCGACCGAGTAGATCGAGGCCACGTTGACATGACCCTCGACTTTCTCATGCAGTGCGCGAACACCCTCTTCCAGCGAAGAGAACTTCTTGACCAGTTCGCGACAACCGTCGTAGTAGAGCTTTCCTTCCGGGGTCATCTCGAATGGACGCTTGGACCGGTCCAGGAGCTTGACGCCGAGTCGTCCTTCCAGCTGGTGTACGATCTGGCTGGCACCCGACTGGGTGATACCGTTTTCATCAGCTGCCCGCGAAAAACTACGCCGGCCCACGATATCACAGAATATCTTGAGCGATTTAACTTGCATGCAGAACGCCAGATGGGATTAATAGAGCAAATGGAAAAGGTGCCCAGTATTAGTATTAGACATGCTAAGATAATTCCTGAACTGTCCTTCGTCAATCACCCGTTCGGTATTTTCTTGCAAAGGGCTTAGCGAGGTGAATCACGGTAATCCAGTGGCGGCTGCTGGCCAGCTCGCATCAAGGACTGGTAGGACTGGCCTGTCAGCTTCTGCTGGTGTTCCTCCCGGGCGGCCGCGATCCGTTCCGGCCTGGTATACAGGTCCCAGGCGCTGCCAGCCAGGACCCGGGCTGCCAGGTTCATTCCCTTGCGAGCCATCGGTTGGGCGCCGCAGGCAACTGCCTGCCAGCTATGGCCCGGGGTTCCAGGTACCCAGCAGGCCGTGCTGAAACCGGTCGTGGGAACCACCCAGGAAACATCTCCCACGTCGGTCGAACCCATCCCGATTGAGCCGCTGGCGTTGCGAACCTGTGTGATCGAATCGAGCGGCTGCGGTCTGGCAAGGGACTCCTGCAGCCGTGTGGCAAAACGAATATCCCGCTTGTCGTAGGAAAGGTCATTGAGCTGTCGGAGGTTGGCGAGGCTGACCTCGGCCAGCACGTTGCTGGGCAGGATCTCCTTGATGCCTCCCTGGTGATTGATCTCCAGCCGTGTTCCCGTGGCCAGGGCAGCTCCCTCGGCACATCGCTCCAGCCGGGGATAAAGCTCGCGCAGAATCTCGGAACTGGGATGGCGAATGTAGTAATAAACCTCGGCGAAATTGGGGACCACGTTCGGCGCCGCACCCCCGTAGGTGATCACATGGTGGATGCGAGTCTGGTCCGGCGTGTGCTCTCGTAGGAGCTCCGCCGCATGGT
>JAPYUD010000179.1:0-6869 GCA_029936215.1 Pirellulaceae bacterium
CATCGACGGCAGCAGCTGCCCTCGGTTTTTCCGCACCGGCGATTCTCCGCGGGCGCAACCTGAACGAGAAACTGGATATCGCCGTGATTGGATCCGGCGGCCGTGGTGCCTCCAATATGCGAAGCGTTGAATCGCAGAACATTGTTGCCGTCTGCGATGTGAATGAAAACAACCTGGGTTTCGCCGCACAGCGTCATCCGACGGCACAGAAATTTGTCGATTTCCGCCGCCTTTATGACCAGGTCAAGAAATTTGACGCGGTCGTGGTAAGTACCTGTGAACATACGCACGCCTTTGCCACCCTGCCTGCCCTGCAAATGGGGAAACATGTCTACTGTGAGAAGCCGCTGACTTACAACATCGAGGAATCACGCCTGATTCGCGAGACCGCCGGCAGGGCAGGTGTCGCCACGCAGATGGGTACCCAGATCCATGCGGGTGATAACTACCGCCGCGTGGTGGAACTTGTGCAGACGGGGGCGATCGGGGATGTCAGCGAGGTACACGTCTGGGTGGGACGCGCCTGGGGGTGGCAGCCAAGCCAGGCCGAGGCGGAGAAGCACCGCGATATTGTTTTTGCCCAGCAGCGGCCTGCAAAAGCAGACCCAATTCCCAGCGGACTGAACTGGGACCTCTGGCTGGGTCCGGCACCCAAACGGGCATTCAATAATGTCTACTTCCCGGGGCCGAAGTGGTACCGATGGTGGGACTTTGGCAACGGGACCATGTCTGACCTGGGAAGCCACTGGATTGACCTGCCCTTCTGGGCACTCAAGCTCAAGGCTCCGCTTACCGTTGAGGCGGCAGGGCCGACACCCCATACCGAAATTGCTCCTGCCTCGATGATGGCCAGCTACGAGTATGGTCCGCGAGGAGACCTGCCGGCGGTCAAGCTCAGCTGGTACCAGGGGACCTACAAGCCAAAGATCCTGCAGGAGCAGGGGCTCCCGCAGTGGGGTAGTGGTGTGCTGTTTGTTGGCAGCAAGGGAATGCTGCTGTCTGACTACGGCAAGCATACGCTGCTTCCGGAAAAACAGTTCGAGGGTTTCGAACGGCCGGAGCCGTTTATTGCCAAGTCCATTGGGCACCATGCCGAGTGGGTTCATGCCTGCAAGACGGGCGATCCGACCACCTGTAACTTCGAGTATGCCGGTTGGCTGACCGAGGCAAATCACCTCGGGAACGTCGCGTACCGGGCTGGCCAGAAACTCGAATGGAATGCCCGCAAGATGAAAGCCACCAACTGTCCCGAGGCAGATCGTTTCATTGGACGTTCCTACCGGGATGGCTGGAAACTTGGCTAGCAGGAGTGGCAGCATGATGAGGAAGCAGATCTGCCTCCTGGTGGTGACCGGCTTGCTGCTTGCCGGTGCCATCTCCGAGGCCGCGGAACGCCCCAACGTGCTTTTCATCGCCGTGGACGATATGCGCGTGGAGCTTGGCTGTTACGGCAACACGATGGCCCTGTCCCCGAACATCGACCAGCTGGCAAAGACAGGCACGCGGTTTAATCGGGCCTACTGCCAGCAGGCGGTCTGTAATCCGTCGCGTGCGTCCCTGCTTACCGGTCTGCGGCTGGATACGCTCAACATCTGGGACCTGCCGACCCATTTTCGCCAGCGGCGCGCCGATGTCGTGACCCTGCCTCAGCTGTTCAAAAACAACGGCTACTTTACCCAGGGAATTGGCAAGATATTTCACAACTGGCGACAGGATGACTACAAGGGAGATGCACCCTCCTGGAGCGTTCCCCAAATGATGCACTATAACTCGCACGGGAATGACCGGGCGATGGTTGAGGGCCAGTTGCCGGAGAATCTGACGAAGATCCCCAAGTGCGAGATACGGGACGTTCCGGATTCCGCCTATTTTGACGGGCGGATCGCCGACCTGGCAGTCAAGGCGTTGGGTGAGGTCAAGGACAAACAGTTTTTCCTGGCAGTCGGTTTCTGGAAACCTCATTCCCATTTCAATGCCCCAAAACGCTACTGGGATCTGTACCAGCGTTCCGATATCCGTCCTGCGGCCAACCCAGATCCTCCAAGTGACGTACCAGCTATTGCCCTGCATGATTCACGGGAGATCGTTCGCAGTTTCAAGTCCCGTCCTGGGGGAAAGCCGACGCTGGCGGACGAGATTGCCATGCGCCACGGCTACTATGCAGCAATTTCCTACGTCGACGCGCAGGTTGGCAAGGTGATCAACGAGTTGGATCGACTTGGTTTGCGCGAGAATACCGTGATCGTCTTCTGGTCGGATCATGGTTATCACCTGGGGGAGCATGGGCTCTGGGCAAAGACCTCGAACTTTGAACTCGACGCCCGTGTTCCGTTGATCATCTCCAGTCCCGATTCCAAGCCCGGCCAGCAGAGCCCTGCGATCGTTGAACTTTTGGATATTTATCCCACGCTGGCGGATCTCTGCGGCCTGGAGGCCCCGGAGGATCTTGAAGGAGTCAGCCTGAAGCCTCTGCTGGAGAACCCGCGCGGCTTCGTCAGGCAGGTGGCCCTGACACAACATCCGCGCCCGGCCTATCCAGCCAATGGTGAGGATCCCGAGGCGATGGGGTATTCGGTACGGGGTCCCCGCTATCGATATACCGAGTGGCGAGATTTCAAGACCGGCGAGGTGCTGGCCAGAGAACTCTATGACCACAACAAGGATCCGGCCGAGACTCGCAACCTGGCGGGTGAAAAGAGTCAGGCCCAGGTGCTGGCTTACATGGCTGCCGCGCTTGGAAGGGTCGTGAAGTAAGACGATTTCAGGGCTGGTCGCGAACCGGGGCGATGATGTAGGACGCATGTGTGCGGTTGTGCTGGACCGTGTTGGTGGCCTGGATGGCATTGTCGGGAAACTCGATCGTCAAGGGTTCACCCGTGTTGGGGTTCGGCTCATAAAAAGGAGCCCCGGTGCTGGCGACTGTTATCCGGATGCGGTGGCCTGCCGCAAAGACCTGGCTCATCCAACCGACGTGGAGAGGGAGCGAGTAGACCGTGTCGGGTTTCATCAGTACCTCCCTGTGGAATCCGTCCCGGTAACGGGCCCGCAGCACGTAACCGACGATCAGGATCGAACGACCATCCGGATAGACGTCCGAGACCCGCACGATGAAGTCCGTGTCGGGGGCGGTGGACGTGACGAATAGCTGTGCCCGCACGTGACCTGTCCATTCAACAGGTTCGTTCAATACCTCGCTGGAAAAGGTCAATACGTTGTCCTGTTGTTCGAAAGCACGGGCATCCCGGGCGCCGGGAAAACCGCGGCCAGGTATCTCGGCCGGGTTATTGGGATCCGCGATCAAAACGGTTTCGCCACTGCCGGAGGAGGGGGCCGTGGTGGTCAGGTGCCCTTCGCCGGACAGGTAGTACGGAGTCTCCCTCGTTGCCACGGGCCAGTCATCTGCCTGCCGCCAGCGGTTGCCGGGACTTGCGTCCTCCCCGACCGCACCCATCGCGTAATACTGGACGTTGGGTTGCCGCTCGGCGCCGTTATCAACTCCCTTGAGGTAATGGTCAAACCACTGGATCATGTGGGGTAACATATCGAAGGCGGCATTCTCGGGATATTGCATCTCGCCAACCTTGTTCCCCTTGTTGAAACGGCCGTGAAGCCAGGGGCCGACAAGCAGCTTCTGGGTGCCACGGGATCCGGGGCCTCCGCGGTGCTGACGACCGATATAACTCTCCACCGAACCCTGGCACATGAAGTCATACCAGCTGCCGATCGTCATGCAGGGAACGTTCATCTTTCTGAAGTGGCGACTACAGTCCTCTGACTTCCAGTAACGGTCATAGGTGGGATGTTCGAACCATTCTTCAAGCATCCGCTGGTTGTCGGCCGGGTCACGACAGACCGCGGCCATCCCCTTGAACCGTTCCGGACGGGTCGTGCCGCCGATTCGATAGCCTTCCTGAAACAGGCTCAGGCCCGTGTCGATCATGTACTGGCAGACCAGGTGAGGAGGCTGGGTGATAGCCAGGAAATTCTGCGCGTAACCTGCCTGGGAGCTGCCAAAGGTACCAACCTTGCCGGTACACCAGGATTGCCTGGCAAGCCATTCTACCGTGTCATAACCATCTTTCTGTTGTCCCCATCCGAGCGCCCGGTAGCCGACGTAGCGGCCCTCGGAGCGCTGCGTGCCACGAAAATTCTGTAGAGCAACAACGTAGCCATGTGACGCCATGCGGGCAAATTCCTCACGTGTCCGCTGGGCCTGGGCATTGGCGTAACGCTGTTCAAGCAGCGCCGGCCAGGGGCCGTCGTCAGGGGGGATGTAAAGGGAGACCGAGAGACGCACCCCATCGCGCATCGGGACCATGAAGTGTAATTCCTGCACGCCCCCCGGCAGCGGATCAGTTTCCTGGGCCGAAAGTATGGAGGAAGAGACGAGCGAGGCAACAAGGGTCGTCGCCAGGAGGTTCATGAGGAGTCGCATGACATTGTTCTCAAAGAGGCACGATGGATGTCTGCCCCTATCATACTGGACAACCAGGCTCAGCGGATCAGGCCGCCATGGATTGCCAGTCAATGAAAAAACCCCCGCGCCGCACTGCGGCGCGAGGGTCACGGTGACAGGTAACGGGGGGTTAACTGTCCGTCACCTTGATATCAATTGTCTTTGGCAGTACCTGCTCGATCTTGGGGATCGACACTGTCAGTACTCCCTCGTGATAATGGGCTGCAATCGACTCGCTGTCGACGTCCTTCGGCAGGCTGAGTACTCGCTGGAATGCGCCCTGGTGGCGTTCCAGCCGGTGATAGGTCGCCTGCTCCTCGTCCCGCTCCATCTCGCGGGAACCGGAGATAGTGAGCTGACCCTCGTGCACCTGGATATCAACGTCGTCCGCTGACATGCCAGGCAAGTCAAAAAGTACGTCGAAACGACTCTCGGTTTCTACCACGTCCATCCGCGGCAGGAACCGGCCGGTTTCATTTCCGTCCGAGAAGACCCGGCCCACCAGGTCATGCATGCCATCGAAACTGCCAAACAAACGATTCTGCCAGGGGATTAAAGTTCTCATCACCTCGTACCTCCTCGTTGATTGAGTTCCACTTACACACTCTAAACACTCCAGGTCAGATTCCGGGTTTTTCCTCGCCTGCCAATGTGGCAGGAAAACCCGATTTCTATATGTAGATAACGCAACTTGCATGCCAATGGAAAAGAGGCCTGTTTTTGCGTATATCCTGGCTTATTACCAACCCCGGTCTCCGCCGCTGGCAGAGATCCGTCCAAACGGTGCTGTGGTGAACAGACCGGGTTATTTCCCGCCTCGAGGGAATTTCAGGCGGTGCAGCGTGAAGGGATAGAGCGTTGTCAGGTAGACGGTCCCATCGCGTGCCCCCGCGATTCCCATCACCACGTAGCGAGGCAGCATCGTGCGATCCTCGAGCCGGTAAACACCATGGTGCCATTTCTTTGCCTTTCCGTCGGCGGTGGTAAAGCTTGTGTAGTCGGGATTGGAGATGGCGATCGGGCCCAGGTCTTCCGGACTCGGGCTGCCTGGCCGGTAACGGACCACATGCAGGAACTGCCCGCGTCCCTCGAATGTTGCTGCTACCCCGGCCCAGACCGTTCCGTCGGGGGCCACGCAGAGTGCACGGCAATCGGTTTTCTGAGCGGTCTCGATCAGCGTGCCCAGTGATTTTCCTGCAAGCGTGGTGCCACGAGTACGCAGATCGTACTGGTAAAGCTGGTTGCCACCCATGGCGACGCTGTAAAGCACCTTCCGGTCCGGAGAAATGTCCCAGTTGATCGGATGGCTTTCCGGATGGGCCAACAGGCTTGCATCAGTCGGCGGCTGTCCATCAATCGTCTGCGTGAGCCGCTCAAGCTTGTCCGCCTGGGGGTCGTACCGGGCAATCTCGCCACCCAGGATCGGGTGGTAGGCCCGTCCCCACTTGTCCACCACGATGAAACTGTACATGTGACGACAGTCGAGCAGGTCGCGGTAAGAGCCCGTCTCCAGGTCCAGGATCATGAAGTGGGTACTCTCGGTCGGACGTTCGTCGGAGCAGGTGGAAATATAGGCCAGGTTGCGGGATTCATCGGGTGTGACGCTGATGATCCCCTGGTGTTTGACCGGGATCTTGTAGACACGGGTCTTTCCTGTCCCTGGATCGTAGACCATTGGGTAGCCTCCCAGGTAATCGGTTCGCGCCTCACCGCCACGAGGATAGCCCTGCTTGGTGCCGAAGTAGATCCTGCCACTCTGGCCAACGTTGTTGCGGGTGTGAATCTTGGACTGGGCGGCAAAGCCGGTCACCTCGGTCCCGATCTCCTTGTGGGCATCGACAACAACTTTCAAAGAGCCGTCCTTTGGGGTGTATTCCACCAGGTAGGCATTTTGGTCGTACTTGGCAGTGCCCACGTAGATGAGGCCGTTTTTTCCTTCCACGATAGAAAAGTAGCCACTCTCCTCGCTGGTTAACTCGCTTGGAATGGCGGTTGCCCGGCTCCAGAGCCAGGGCACCGGATCGGCCGCCGTGGCAGCGGTGAGTGCGCTGATGGCCAGCAGGATCGTGATGGCAGACAGGCGGAGGTGGGAGGGGAGAACCATCAAGGGGATGCCGTAAAAAGAAGACCTTACTTGTCAGGGGCGTTCCGCGCGGCGGCACTCCAGGCCGGCCGGCGGTGGGCCTGGAGGTCGGCATGGTAACGCTCCGCCACGGCCGTGATCTGCTTGACCCGCTGGACCTCTTGTTCCGCCAGGTTCTTTGACTCGGCAATGTCCTCGCGAAGATTGTAGAGCTCCAGCGTGCGTTTGAAATGCAGTTTCCAGTCGCCCAGGCGAATCGCCTCGAGCTTGCTGTTGCGGAAATAGTAGAATCCCGTTTTTTCATGGGGGGACTCCGAATCGGGGTCATCC
>JAPYUD010000180.1:0-6827 GCA_029936215.1 Pirellulaceae bacterium
GAGGAATTCTTCATCGCTGCTGCGCGGGGAGGCGTACATTACCAGGTCGCCCTGGGCCGCCGTGATCAACTGGTCCACTCGCTGGTGAAGTGGCATCACTTCATCCCCTCCCGCAGGGACGGCCATCACGGCCAGCAGAAGAAGTCCGGCGATGCGTGGTGCCATGTTCATAAAGAAGCCAGGATCAGGAGCAGGAAGGATGTTCTCGAGGGGGCGAACTAAATTTTAACATGGCCTGCCTGGACAACCAACGGATTCGCGATTGCATTATCATGAAAGGCGTGAATCAGGTAACTCGCCCGGCACCAATCCCGAGAAAAATATGTTCATTTCCCCACAGCTTCGCTTCACGATGCTCTTCTTCGCGATCGCCATCTTGCCAGGCCAACTGGCTGGAGCCGAGCCGATCGAGGTTGATATCCTGCTCAAGGGGGGAACCATCCATGATGGCAGTGGTGGCGAGCCGGCTGTGGGTGACGTGGCGATTCGCGATGGCCGTATTGTTGCCGTGGGGACATTTGAAGTCGCCGTGGCCGACCAGGTGATTCCCTGTGAGGGGCTGGTGATTGCTCCTGGGTTTATTGACCTGCACAACCATAGCGATTCAATGATCGTGCAGGATGGTACGCGTGCCAACATGAACTATGTGCTGCAGGGTTGCACGACGATCGTGACCGGTAACTGTGGCTCCGGGCCTGTCGACGTGAAGGACTACTACGAGCGGATCAATAGTGCCGGGGCAGGAACCAACGTGGTGCACCTGCTGCCGCAGGGGAGCCTTCGCCGTGAAGTGGTGGGGACAGCACGCCGCAGCGCGACGCGCGACGAGATTGTCCGCATGCGCGAGTTGACCGAGAAAGCAATGCAGGATGGGGCCTGGGGAATGTCGACCGGCCTGATCTATGTCCCCAGTTCCTATGCATCGACCGATGAGCTTGTCGCCATTGCAGAGGCGGTAAGCGAGAAGGGTGGCATCTACGCCAGCCATATTCGTGGCGAGGGGTCGGGGCTGCTCGATTCGATCAACGAGGCGATTGAAATCGGTCGCCGTGCCCGGTTGCCCGTCCACGTCTCCCATTTCAAGTCGAGTGGTCGAGATAACTGGGGCCTGGTCCGCGTCGCAGTGGACGTGATCAACAAGGCGCGTGAGAACGGTCAGGTTGTGACCGCCGACCAGTATCCTTACCGGGCTTCAAGCACGTCACTCGATGCCACGCTGCTTCCTTCCAGGATGCGAGCCGGTGGCCGTGCCGCAATGGTCAAGCGACTGGATGATTCGAAAACCGGCCCGGAGATGATCGAGGCAATCCGTATCGCGCTGGTTAAAAGAGATGATGGTGCCGCCGTGCGGATCGCACGTTACAACCCGCGCAAGGACTGGGTTGGAAAAAGCGTGGCCCAGATTGCCGAGCTGGAGAAAAAGCCACCGTTGGATATTGCCCTTCAGATCATCCGTGGTGGCGGGGCGGCAATCGTGAACTTTAGCATGGATGAGGATGATGTTCGTTTCGTGATGCGGGTGCCCTGGGTCGCCACGGCATCGGACGGGCGGGCGTACCTGCCGGGAGCTGACAAGCCGCATCCGCGCAGCTACGGAACTTTCCCTCGCAAGCTCGGTTACTACGCGATCAAGCAGGGCAACTTGCCGTTGGCACAGGCAGTTCGCAGTTCCAGCGGTCTGCCAGCAGATATTCTGGGAATGAAGGATCGGGGTTATATCCGGGTGGACCAGGTCGCCGACGTGACCGTGTTTGATCCCCTGGAACTGATCGACGCTGCCAGCTTTGAAGATCCTCACCAGTACTCACTGGGAGTTCGTTACGTGCTGGTCAACGGCCGCCTGGCCGTCTACCGGGGGACCGCGACAGGCGCCCTGGCCGGCAGGGCGCTGCAGAAGAAGTAATCCCTGGCCAGTATCAGCGGATCGACCTGGGGGCTTTCTGGCCCTTGGGGATGAAGCTGAAGTACGAGCGATCCTTCATTCGCAGCTTGAAATCCTCTTCCGCCGCAGCAATCTGCTGGGGGTTTTCCAGGAGGTCAATGGCTGTGACCGCCAGTACCTTGGCGGCATAGACGATCCCTTTCTCACCAATGGTGGAACCAATCGCAGCCACGTTCTGCCAGCTGTGTCCCGGGCTCCTGGCCACCATGCAGCTGGTGCGGATTCCCCCGGTGGGAACACGCCAGCTGATATCGCCCACGTCGGTGGATCCCTTCGACGGTGGTGGGTTTTCCAGCGTGCGGTGGACCTCCTCGTCGATTGCAAGCGGGAACTCGGTGCCGAATTGCTCGGTCAAGGGCGCCTGCAGGCGGCGGGCAAAGACCTTCTCCTCGTCCGTGAAGGTGGGGGCTCCGGTCAAACGCAGGTTCTTCTCCAGCAGCTGGGCCAGCGGCATGTTGGGGATCACCTCATGGCAATCGGTGTCGACCTGGATGTTCAACGTGGTACGGGTCATCAGGGCTGCACCGCGAGCAATATCCTGGAGCCAATGAAAATTGTATTCCACGTCCTTGTGCGAGTTGGCCCTGACGAAGTACCAGACCGTTGCCGTTGGAGCGACCACGTTGGGTGCCCCGCCACCGTCCGTAATCACGTAGTGCAGGCGGGCGTCCTCCTTGATGTGCTCACGCATGAAATTGGCACCGACGTTCATCAGTTCCACCGCATCCAGCGCACTGCGGCCGCTGTCCGGACTGACCGAGGCGTGTGCTGGCGTTCCGGAAAAAGTGAACTTGACCGATACCAGTGCCTTGCTGCTGCCGGCAAAAGCCTCGTTCTTGGAGCTCGGGTGCCAGTGCAGGCAAATGTCGAGGTCATCAAACTGGCCATCTACCACCATGTAAACCTTGCCTATCACCGTCTCCTCGGCAGGAGTGCCGTAGAGCCGGATGGTACCGGGCAACTTGTGTTTCTTCATTGCCGCCTTGACTGCCAGCGCGGCCCCCAGGGCACCGGTCCCCAGGCCACTGTGGCCGCAGGCATGGCCTGCTTTTCCTTCTTCCAGGGCGATCCGCTCCGGGGCCACCTGCTGGGACATGCCCGGCAGGGCATCGTACTCGGCCAGGATCCCGATCACCGGTTTTCCCTTGCCGTAACTTGCCACGAAGGCAGTTGGCATCCCCGAGATGCCGGTTTTGACCTGGAAGCCATTGGACTTGAGCTTTTCCACCAGCAGGGCACTCGACTCGGTTTCCTTGAGGCCCACCTCGGCAAAATTCCAGATCGACTTGTTGACCTGCTTGAGTTCCTCGGCGCGTTTTTCAACGTCCTCGACTGCTGTCTGCTGGCTTGGCCGGAACTGCGCGGTGGCAGTGCCCACAGGAAGCAGGCTGGCAAGCACAAGGAATAGAAAAGGACAGTGTCGTGTCAGGGCTGGAGGTAAATTCAACTGGCGCACGATGGTAACTCCCATCCAGGGTGAAAAACCGGGGTCGGTAACTCGACGACGGTTGATAGGCTATGTCACAGGGAGCCCCACTGCAAACCTTCCGGTCCCACCACTATTTTTTCCTGCTGGCGCTTGCATCCTGCGCGACAGGCTTATCTACTCCGGTCAGGAAACAACTGTCGTGCCCAGCAGGGAGAGTCACCGATGACGAAGAAGTCCTTGATCGCTGTCGCCTGCCTGCTGGTGACCGCTGCCCCGGTTCCTGCCCAGCAGAAGCAGTTTACTGTTGTCAACCAGGAGCTTGGCCTGGAAGGGCTTGCCGGTGGCAATGTCGCCTGGGTCGACTTTGATGGTGACGGCTGGGTGGATCTCTACACGGGGCGACTCTGGAAAAACAACGAGGGAAAGAAGTTCACGCTGGTGGAGGCCCCGCAGCTTTCCGGACCAGGAGCCTGGGCCGATATCGACAACGACGGGGACGCCGATTTTTTCCACTGGGGAGGAGTCGGCAAACTAGTCCTCAACCAGGGAGACAAGGGGTTCGAGGATATCAGCGATCGTCTGCCCGACCTGCCAACACGGGTCAGCCTGGGGGCCAGCCTGGGAGACTTCGATGGTGACGGATTTGTTGATATCTACGTGGGAGGTTACGAGGGCCCCGGTTACCTGACTGACGTGATGTACTTTAATAACGGCGACACCACGTTCCGGGAGGCCTGGCGCACGAAAGGGACGACGATGCCGGCACGCGGCATCACCAGCGCGGATTACGATCAGGATGGCGACCTGGATATCTATGTCTCGAACTACCGGCTGGTTGCCAACTCGCTCTGGAAGAATGATGGGAAGGGTGCCTTCACCGACGTCGGAGGACCTTCCGGGACAGCGGGCGATGGTGGCCTGGGAGCCTGGGGCCACACGATCGGCTCGGCCTGGGGGGACATGGACAACGATGGCCGGATGGACCTGTTCGTCGGTAATTTCAGCCACAAGCCGGATTACCAGGACCGGCCCAAGTTCCTCAAGAACCTGGGATCCGATGGGGGATTCAAGTTCCAGGACATGAGTGGGAATGCGGGGCTCGCCTGGCAGGAGTCTTTTGCCTCGCCCGCGCTGGGTGATTATGACAACGACGGGGACCTGGATCTCTTCTTTACCACTGTCTACGCGGTGGGGAGCTTCAGTATCCGGAACTTCCCGGTGCTCTACCGTAATGAGGGAGGCTGGAAGTTTGTGGACGTCACTGCCGAGACGGGGGTTCCTGGCCTGCCACCAACCTACCAGGCTGGCTGGGCGGATTTTGACAACGACGGAGACCTGGACCTGGTCAGTGGCGGACAGCTGATGCGCAATAACCAGGAGGGGCGTCACTGGATCAAGGTTCGACTCGAGGGGGGGCATGGAATCGACCGCTGGGCCGTAGGCTCGCAGGTGCGGATTGCCGTCGGGAAGAAAGTGGTCACCAGTCACGTGGAAGCGGGAACCGGCCAGGGAAACCAGAATGATCGAACCCTGCATTTTGGACTGACAGACCACGAGGGTCCGCTCAAGCTCCAGGTACACTGGATCGATGGAGAAGCGCAGCAGGTTGAGGCCGAGCCAGGAAAACTGGTGGTGATCAAGCGAGCGGAAAAGAAGTAAGCCCTGCGGGGGATGGGAGAAGGCGATGGGAAATGTGCATCACTTCGGTGCGGTCGGTGACGGCCAGGCCGATGACAGTGCGGCTCTTGAGCATGCCCTTGAGGCAGGCGATGGAGTTCTCAAGCTGGGCAAGGGGACTTACCGGATCACTCGCACGCTGGAGGTTGACCTTACAAAGCAGGGGTATGGCGCGGTCCTCGGTGAGGGGGGAACGTCGCGGATCGTGATGGAGGGAAGCGGCCCGGCCATCCGTCTCATCGGCGACCACCAGGGCACTGCCCAGCCGAATAGCTACCAGCCGCATACCTGGGAAAAGGAACGCTTTCCCACCATCCAGGACGTCGAGATCCTTGGCCGGCATCCCGAGGCGGTGGGGATTGAGCTGCGCAAGACAACCAAGACAGTCATCTCCCGGGTGCTGGTACGAGAGTGCCTGCACGGGATCCAGCTTGTCGAGCGGAACCGCGATTTCATCCTCTCCGACTCACACCTGCTCAATAACCACGCGTATGGCCTGTTCTTTGATCACTGCAACCTGCACCAGATCATCGTGCATGGAAATCACATCAGCTGGAACAAGAAGGCTGGGATCCGGACCATTGACGGGGATGTCCACAACCTGCAGATCACCGGCAATGATATCGAGTACAACAACCATCCCGGTGTTGACGAGTCACCCGGGGGTGAGCCGACAGGGGCAGAGATCTGGTTCGAGGCAACATCCGGTGTGATTAGCGAGGTGACGATTGCCAGCAACACGATCCAGGCAACCATCCAGCCGGGCGGTGCGAATATCCGGATCTGGGGTAGCCCGGATGCGGAGATGGAATCAAATCGCCTGGTTGCCATTACCGGGAACGTGCTGGGGAGCCAGGAGCGGGGGATCGAGCTTAAGCATGGAAAGCGGATCACGATTAGCGGAAACACGATCTATGATTCCCGGGAGCTCTCGGTGCTGATGGAAGACTGTAGTGGTTTTGCCATCGGAGCCAACACGTTTGTCTGGAGAAGTGACGCCGATGCGCCCCTGCAGGATGGCCTGAAGTTCGTCCGTTGCCAGAGCGGAACGCTGACAGGCCTGCAGTCCGAGCATCTCTGCTATGGAACCCCCGAGCACGGGGGAGGGATCACGCTCGAGGAATGCCGGGATATCACCATCGGCCATTGCCAGGTGCTGGATCCGGAAGTTCGCGGGATTGAGCTGAGGGACTGTGTCCGCTGCCGTGTCTCTTCCAACAGTATCGTGGACCGCCGCCAGCCACCCCGGATGCTCGAGGCGATCCGGCTGACCGGAAACTGCCGGGATAACCTGATCGATAACAACATGGTTGGCGGTGCCCGCCGGGTGGCGATCGAGGTTGCCGAGGGAGAGGCGGTAGTCCGTGACAATCTTGAGGTCGCCGGCGACTAGTCCGCTGGGGTGATTCGTGGCAGCAGGTAACAGACCAGGCTGCAGGCAATGCAGGCCGCAGCAAAGAGCCAGAAGACCTGGTCGAGCATTTCCAGGTACTGAAAACTCCGGATGGTGATGGCGACCAGGATCGAGGCAATGCCCCAGCTGAAGCCCATTGTCATCGATGTCGCCACCCGCTGGCCCTGGGGCAGTAACTGCTGGGCGTAACTGATGAATACCGGCATGGCAATTCCCAGCAGGAATCCGGCGCTGAAACAGAGTGCGATCTTGCCATTGTAGGAAGCAGGTCCGATCAGCAGGACGGCAGGGGTTGCCAGCAGGGCGGGAAGCCAGAGCATCAGCTTCTCCCAGCTGGGCCGGACAAAGATAGCACAGAATATCGC
>JAPYUD010000181.1:0-6811 GCA_029936215.1 Pirellulaceae bacterium
TGATAAAGCAGCTCCAGGGAGCCTTTCTCGACCGCTGTAAAAAAGACGAGGGAGTTATTCTTCCTGGTTACACGCACCTGCAACGGGCCCAACCGGTGCTGGCAGCCCATTACTGGCTGGCTTACTGCGAGAAACTCGAGCGAGACAGACAAAGGCTGGCCGACTGCCGAAAACGAATCAACACCTGTGGCCTGGGGGCAGCTGCCCTGGCGGGAACTTCTATCCCCGTTGACCGCGAGGATGTCGCCCGGCAACTTGGATTCGACAGCGTGGCGGCCAACAGCCTGGACATCTCCAGTGATCGTGATTTCGTAGTGGAATCCGTTTTTGCTTTCTCCCTGCTTGCGGTGCACCTGAGTGGCTGGGCAGAAGAGTGGATCCTCTGGAAAACCGTTGAATTTGACTTTCTCGACCTGCCCCATGAGTTTTGCACGGGTTCGTCAATCATGCCCCAGAAAATTAACCCCGATGTACTGGAATTGATCCGCGGGAAATCGGCCCGCGTGATCGGGGACCTGCAGACCCTGCTGGTGCTTACCAAGGGACTGCCGCTGGCATACAACCGCGACCTGCAAGAGGATAAGCCAGCGCTGTTTGATGCCGTCGACACGGTCACCGCCTGCCTGGAAATTGCCATCCCCATCGTTGCCGGGGCAACCCTCCGGGTGGACTCAATCAAACAGCGATTGGAGCAGGGCTACCTGGACGCAACGACGTTGATGGAAGAGCTGATCAAGCGGGGAGTGCCGCAGCGGACAGCGCACCAGGTGATTGGGGAACTGGTAGGCAAGGCTACCCAAAAAGGGGTTTCCCTGAGCGAAATACCATTAGAGGAGTTGCAGGAGCTTTGTCCGGAGTTGGACGATACTGTTTATAAGGTCCTTGGTGTGGAAAACGCCATTCGTGCGTTTTCCAGCCTCGGATCAACGGCCCCGGAAAGGGTTGCGCAACAGCTGGCAGACTGGCGAACCAGGCTATCTGGTTAAGCCGGTGCCTGTAGTTGTTGGCTGGACACGACTTATTGAAATGCCGGCAAGGTCAACGTAATCCTCAAGGATTTACATCATGACGACCACCACGCCATCAACCCCAGGCTGCCTCCGCTTTCCAGCCTCCGCTGGCATATTCGCCCTGTTGTTATTCCTGGCAACGGCACCACTGACGCTGGTTGCCCAGAACAATCCTTTTGCTGAAAATAAACCTGGTGATCCTGCCCCTGCCCGGCCATCGACCCTGCTTTCCGACACGCCTGAAAAAGAGACTAACCCGGCTGTCCTCTCTATCCTGGATACAAACCCCCAGACAGTCTCAGAGCTGGCCAAGACTGCAGAACAACTGATCAACCTGGATCGCCGTGAACTGGCCCGGGTCCTGCTGGAAAAAGTCGTGGCCGAGGGTGCCACAAAAGATGAGTTGGCAGACCTGGTGACAGAAATGGGATCTGCCTATTTTCTTCGCATCCAGCGTGATCCTGGCCTGCAACCCTCAGGTGCAGAATTTGCCCGGCTTGTGCGTGAGGCAGCCCAGGAACGGCTCCAGGATACCAGCCGGATTAACGGCTTTATCAACCAGTTACTGGGAAATGATCTCCCAGGTCGCGCCGTTGCACTGGACAGCCTCAAGCAACATGGCGAGCGTGCTGCGGTGGCGTTGGCAATGCGACTGGCGGATGATTCCCGGGAAGATGACGATCTGCAAATCCGCCAGATTATCCAGGCGCTGGTTGAATTTGGTCCCTCTGCAGATGGCCCTCTGGTCGGCATGCTTGACTCCCCCAGCGAGGTTTTACGGGCACGATTGTTTAACGTCCACGCACAACGGCGCAACATACGTGCACTGGTTCGCATGGTGGCACCGGCAATGGTTCTGCCAGAAGAATCGCCCCTGGGCAATTCAGCACGAGCTGGCCTGTTGCGAGTTCTCAAGAGCGCACCAACCCGGGAAGATGCGGAGCTTTTCCTTCACAAGCAGCTTAACCGGTACCTTGCGATGGACTTGATGATTCCCCACGATCGAGATGGCAAGATAACGATCTGGCAATGGTCGGAGCCGGATGGCCCTGTAAAAACAAAATACTCGCCCCGCGTGGCCCGTCTTATCCTCGCGGCTCAAGCTGCCACGGATCTCTATGCCATAAACCGGGAAAACGAGGAATACCAGCTGCTTTACCTGCGGAGTATCCTGGAGGCGAGCAAGGTGCTCAACGGCATGGATCAACCACTCGCTGGACTGGCTGACGACTACCAGGGTCCACTGACGGCGGGCTCCATTGCCCTCCAGACGGATAACGACACCCTGCTGGCTGTCTATCTCGACAGCATCCAGACAGATCATTTTCCTGCGGCGGTTGGTGCCCTGGAGGTTCTTGCCCGTACAAATGACCCGCGTTTGCTTGAATCGTCGAGCGGTCGACCCAGCCTGATGGTAGAAGCCGTCCGGCACTCCGACCGTCGACTGCGGTTTGCTGCCCTGCAGACAATTGTGATGCAAGATCCACAGCAACCCTATCCCGGCTCCAGTTTCGTGCTGGAAGCACTCGCTTACTTTGCCGGATCCTACGGAAAGCCACGAGCCCTCACCGGTGATGGAATCGCCAGTCGGTCACAGTCCTGGGCTGGCATGCTGGGAAATTTTGGTTATGCCAGTGACCGGGCTTTCTCGGGTAAAGACGTTTTTCGGATGGCTGCCCAAAACCCGGATTACGAGTTCATCCTGATCGGTGACACAATATCTCGCCCCGGTGTTGCTGAAACGGTATCGCTTCTACGCAAGGACCCCCGTACCGCAGACATTCCCATCGGGATCGTGATTGATGTCAATGAACGCGGGGTGGGTGGACGGATTGTTGCACAAGACGACCGTGCCCACCTGCTGATTAATCCACAGAATACCGATTCGATGATCATCCAGACACGAGCTCTTCTGGAAATGGCTGGCGAACAGCCTGTGACGATCGAAGAGCGTGTTTCACAAGCTCAATTCGCCCTGGATGCCCTTTCTCAATTTGCAACCAATCGGCAGGAATATGGCTATCACGATGTAAGCCGTCACCAGCAGATGTTAATTGCCGCTCTTTTCCAGCCTCGGCTTGGCAGGCATGCCGCCCCCGCACTTGGTGGAATTGCCACGCCAGACGCAGTTCGTGCCCTGGTGACTTTTGCCAGCCAGGAAACCGAAGTGCTGGAAAACCGGAGCGTGGCGGTGGTCGCGCTGGATCAGGCATTCCACAAGCATGGCCTGTTGTTGGAAAAATCTGAAATACGGCAGATCTACCACCTGTACAACGCCAGCCTGAACGTGAAAGAGGATGAGGTTGTTGATCTGCTGGCATCCATCCTTAATGCCATTGAGGGTCCTTTCTGGCGAGATCAGGCAGAAAAAGATAACCAGAAGGCCTCCAGGAGAGCAGAACAACGCTCGGCAATCGTGGAGCTCAAAGCACAGGGGTTCCAGCTGACCCTGGAGCAGAAGAAAGAACTTCTCGGATTACTGGAGAGGGACTTTGGGGGCCAGCAATCTTCGGTTGCGGGTCTTGAGGCGACAATCGCCGTTGACCAAGAAAAAGTGGTTCAATTTACGGATCGCATTGAAGCCCTCAGCGTCGGTGTTGTCCTGGACTCCACCATGGAACAAGCATACCTCCTGGAGAGGAATCGTATCCTGGAACAAGACCAGGCGACTTTGACGGTCCTGACAACCGCCGAAAAAGAGCATGGTGACAAGATGTACAAGAACGCAGCTCAACTTCGTGCTGCGATCGGCGAGCAAGAGGAGTGACTGGAAACAAGGCCTGCCACAAGAGATCTTTTGCATGTTTTAAGGGCACCACAATAAAACGTGCCCCGAACACGGCAGGCCTGTTTTCTCGACGCATGGAGGCGTCACACCCGGGACATTAATGGTCTTTTCCAGGGGATGACTGAATCCGTACGTGGAGAAATTGAAAACCGAGAATGTCCGGCTCCCCTAACACCAACTCGCACGAACCCGGTTCACTGCCTGGAATTATCGGCAACAGTACGGCGATGCAGCAGGTTTACCAGCTGACCCGACAGGTCGCACGCAGTTCAGCCTCGGTACTTTTGCTGGGTGAGACCGGAACGGGCAAGGAGCTGATCGCAAATGCAATTCATTCGCTCAGCCTCCGCAATAGTGGACCCTTCGTGAAAGTGAACTGCGGGGCTTTAAGTGAAAGCTTGCTGGAAAGCGAACTGTTTGGCCATGTAAAAGGTGCCTTCACTGGTGCTGCCAATAACCGCACGGGTCGATTCGAGGCAGCCCATACCGGCACGATATTCCTTGATGAAATCAACTCCACGACACGACTCCTCCAGGTCAAATTACTACGGGTTCTCCAGGAGAAGGAATTTGAGAGGGTCGGAGATACGGAGACCATCCAGGTTGACACGCGGGTTATTGCTGCAAGCAATCGTGACCTGGTGGGGGAGGTGGCAGCGGAACGATTTCGTGAAGATCTCTACTGGCGACTGAATGTCGTACCCATTGAGATCCCGCCACTCCGTCAGCGACGCGAGGATATCCCTGCCCTGATTGCTTTTTTCCTTAATGAGTACAACGAGGCAAACGACCGGTACGTGGTGCATATCGAACAGGAGGCGATGCAGGCGCTACAGGATTACCATTGGCCAGGGAATGTTCGTGAGCTACAGAACTACGTGGAACGTGCGGTGGTGATGGCGGAGGGCGATGAAATGACTGTCCAGCTCCTGCCAGACGTCGTCCTGGGAGGCACGCCTGAACGGGCGAGCGGGGGAACGGAGACAGACCTGGACTCTCTTGCCCGGCAGGTCGTACTGGAGGGACTGGCAAAGGTCGACGACGAGGAGGATCTTTATTCCAGAATTGTTGACCGGGTTGAACGGGAGTTGATCGCGCAAGTGATGAAAGCGTGCGATAACGTCCAGACGCAGGCAGCCGCACAACTCGGTATCAACCGCAATACTTTGCACAAGAAACTGAAGCAGCACAGGCTGGAAAACCAGTAGCAGGCCAGCCTTTTCTCGACCGGTCATGCTGCCTGTGCCGGTTATTCCTCGACCTCGCGACATCTTCAATTCGAGTATCAAGCGTGGTTCTTACGGGCTCCCGGACAGCAGGATACAATTGTGGTACCTCCCGTTGCCGGGCTTCGTAGTCACCGGAAGCCAGCTTTGTATACCGGTGATAATTAACGACTTGATCGAGGATCCTGCCCCTTGTCTACGGTTGCCGAGTGGTTATCGAAAATCACCCTCTCCTGCTTTGCCCTCAGCTACCTGCTGACAATGGCCCTGGAGATTTCACGGCTTTTCTTCCGGGTTGCTGTGCGCTGGGCGATTATCCTCGGTATGACCGCCGTGGGGCTGTTTGCCCACGTGATTTATCTTTGGGTGGATGTCCGCTCGGCCCTGGAAGTGGGCACTGTACCGCTGGCTGACTGGCATGCCTGGTGTGTTGTCGCCGCACTGGCGATTGCGATTGTCTATTTCGCTCTTGCGATCCGCCGTCCGCAGAACAATATCGGTATCTTCCTGCTGCCACTGGTTCTTGCCCTGGTGTTAGCTGCCGCCCTGGTGAAAGACACTTCGAGTTTTTCTGCCCAGGAAGCTTTCTCGTTGTGGGGAGCCATTCATGGGATTGCATTGCTGGCGGGCACCGTGACCATGACGCTGGGATTTGCTACCGGGGTCATGTACCTGGTTCAATCGCACCGGTTGAAGAAGAAGCTAGCTCCCCGCCAGGGGATGCGGCTCCCAAGCCTGGAATGGCTACAACGTTACAACAGCCGCTGCCTTTTTCTCTCTACAATCCTGCTCGCCATTGGACTTTTTTCCGGCGTTATTATGAACATCATCCGACAACTTCCCCTTGAAGAAGGCGTGGTTGTCTCCTCTGCAATCCTGCTCTTTTGGTTAATCGCCGTCCTTGTATTCGAGTACCTTTACAAGCCAGCGAGACAGGGTCGAAAAGTCGCATACCTGACCGTTGCCAGCTTTGTCTTTCTGGCCCTGGTTCTTGGTGCCGTCATTCTTGGCCGGCATGCAGCTGCCCCTGGTCATCCAGTGGTGCCTGGCCGCTCGGTCGATATGCAGAGACCATTCACACCCCTGCTGACGCAGCGGGAGGTGATGCCATGATGCTTCAAGTGATTGGTTGTGATCACCAGAAATCGCCACTTGAATTCCGTGAGAAAATGGCGTTTGACACCGAGCAGGTGCAGCAAGCCCTCCTGCAGTTGCGAGAGCTTTATCCGCTCAGCGAACTGGTATTGCTCTCTACCTGCAACCGGGTGGAGCTCTATGTAGCTGCTGAAAACGAATCCCGTTGCCCCGGCAACGATGAGACCATCGCGTTTTTTGCTGGTTTTCATGATCTGGATGTTCAGCTCGTTGCTGATCAGTTAAAGCTCGAAAAAGGCGAGCGTGCGGTGCGCCACCTGTTTGCCACTGCTGCCAGCATGGAGAGCATGGTTGTCGGTGAAGCCCAGGTGCTTTCCCAGGTCAAGCAGGCATACGAGGTCGCCACTCAAAACAACTGTACTGGCCCCCGCACCCACGCTGCCTTCCAGGCAGCCATTCGCGTTGCCAAGCGGGTCGCTACGGAAACAGCAATCCACCAGAAAAGGGTGAGCATTCCCAGTGTTGCCGTGGGAGATTTTGCCAGCCAGTTTTTCGAGAGGTTTGACGACAAGAACGTGCTGGTTCTTGGGGCTGGCGAGATGGGTGAAGAGACCCTCCGATACATCATTGACCAGCATGCCACGAATATCACGATTGTGAATCGTAACCCCGAGAGGGCCCAGCAACTGGCT
>JAPYUD010000182.1:0-6799 GCA_029936215.1 Pirellulaceae bacterium
GTCTACCGTGGGGGCCAGCCAGCTTGTCCAGCCGCGCTTGGAGGCTCCGGTGATCACGAATCCATCGACGGTATGGTTGGAATTCGTGGAGACGAATTCCTCCAGTGCATCCATTGCCTTGACAGCACTCTTGACCATCGGGAACAACAGCGGCCAGTTCGCGTCCCCCGTCTGCAGGTAACGCAGCCACGATTCGGTAATTAGGTCATCCTCGACATGGTCTCCCAACAGAGGCTGGTTGGGGACCTGGTGGAGGATGGCAATCCGGGCTCCCGTGTGCTTGGCGGCACCCGCTCCCATGAAGTCGTAGGAGACGGAAGGAACTTCTCCCGTGTTACCCGCTGTCACAAACAGCAGGATCTTGCCTGTCTCTTCCAGCCGGTTTGGTTCAAATACCTGCAGGTAGTGTTTCCAGGTGATCCCTTGCCACGTCTGCGAGGTCAAGATCAGGCGGTGCTCGGTGGTCCCCATCACGCGGCGCGAGTGAACTTTCGTCCAGCCGTATTCCGATTCGGGCCTGGCAACGTAATTCGCCATTTCAGCAGGGATCGGATCCTGGGCCAAAAGGGGAGCGGCTGGCATCGCCAGGGCGGGAATAGAGAGCAACAGGGAAAACAGGAAAAGCTGTCTCATCAAGGAAACTCCGAGGAAATGTCTGAGGCCAGGCACGATCCCCTATCATACGCGGTGACAGGGTAAGGAAAAATCCGTCAGCGGGGGATGTCAGGAGGCAGCCCGGCCTGTTGACGTATGCGGTTGACGACGTGGTCCAGGATTCGGGGCAGATGCAGGATTGCCGTGTAATGGTTGGCTTCTATTAACATCTGGTGGTCCTCTTTGAGTCCTGCGGAACGGACAAGAGCATTGGCAGACGAGAGTGGCACGACCGTGTCCTGCGTAGCGGTATAAAGCCATGTCTTGTCCGCATCCAGTCGGTGCGCGATGCGAGTCGGTTCGACCGGAGCAAGCAATTGTCGCAGTTTCTCTCCCTGGTAACCGGCCTCGACCAGCCGCTCTCGGGCACTTGCCGTGTCTTTCTGGCCGCTGCTGATCATCTCGTAAAGCTGGCCACCGGCGAGCATGATAAAGCAGTCGTCAAATCGATTGTCCAGCGAGGCACTGCAGGCCACCACGAATCCGCCCAGGCTCGTCCCCTGCACTGCAATATAGCGGTCATCCACCTGGGGAATGGCAGCGACAGCATCGCGTGCGCGGCGGACGTCGGCACTTCCCTGCTGCAGCGTCTTCACCAGCTGATCTCCGCTTTCCGGCTGTCCCTGACCACGACGGTTTCCGTAATAGGGGAGCTGAACAAGGAAGCCATGAAATCCCGCCGCCTGCATGCTGCGGGCGAAAAGCCTCCCTACATCCATCGAGCTCCCCGATTCATGGACCACGACCACCGCAGGTGCGTGAACCACGTTTCCCTGCTTGTCCCGCACCGCGTGCCATTCCACCGATACCAGGTCATTCGTCTCGTTGCCACTGGGAAGCGGGCTTGGAAAGTTAACCAGCCAGCGGTAACGACTGTCAGAGGACGGGGAAACACGGACAGCAAAGCGAGATCGTTGCCAGTGAAAACCCTGCAGGCATTCATTTGCATCGGCGGAGGAATCGTTTTTGATCCGCAGCGTATCACGACCGCGATACTCTCCTTCCACCGCCGCCAGGGGCGTCGTTGCAAGGGCGAGTGCCAGCAGGGTGGCCATGGCAGAGAACAGATCTACCCTTCCGGGTTCATTGTTCATCGGTATGGATCCAGTGAGAGGTGATTTTCTTGGCCTGTGTCCAGAAAGAAATCGAGCCGGTCCCGGTAATGTCACCCGCGCCAAATCGCGATTCATTCCAGCCCCCAAATCCAAATGGTTCCCGGGGAACCGGGACCCCCACGTTGACACCCACCATGCCTGAGCGGGCTCCCTCGGTAAACTGCCGAGCAGCATCCCCGTCCTGGGTGTAGATGACCGCGGCATTTCCGAATTCAGATGCATTCTCGATCGCAAGGGCAGCATCAAGTGAATCCGCTCGCAGGATTGACAGCACTGGTCCGAATACTTCCTCGCGTGCGATCCGCATTTCCGGGGTGACCTGGTCAATCACGGTGGCTCCCACGTAAGAACCACTCTCATGGCCCGCGACAACCGTGTTGCGGCCATCGACCAGGACGCGTGCCCCCTGGTCCTCGGCCTCGGTGATATATGATTCAATTCGGTCACGGGCTGCAGAGGAGATCACTGCACCAAGGTTCTCGCCGGCAATCATCGCACGTGACTCCTGGCAGACTCGATCAATCACGTGGTCAACGTCGCCAACGGCAATCAGCGAGGCAGCGGCCATGCATCGTTGCCCTGCACAGCCTGCCATCGAGGCGGTGATGTTCGCCCCGCTGTACTCCGGATCGGCGTCGGGGAGCAGTACCAGGTGGTTCTTGGCGCCTCCCATGGCCAGCACGCGCTTGTAACTTGCCGTGGCCCGTTTATAGACAGCCTGGGCAACGGGCGTGGAACCAACAAATGTCAGGGCCGTGATTTCAGGGTGATCACAGATTACCTCGACCAGTTCCCGGTCACCATGCAGCACGTTGAAGATGCCATCCGGGAGACCCGCCTCGGTTAATAGTTCTGCCGTCCGGCCTGCGCTAAGCGGTACCTTCTCGGACGGCTTGAAGATCATCGCGTTGCCCAACGCCAGGGCCACCGGGATAGTCCAGTGCGGAACCATGATGGGGAAATTGAAAGGGGTGATCGAGGCCACGATGCCGAGGGGCTCAAGTTGCTCACTGCAATAAAAGCCCTGGCTGACTTCCAGGACCTCGCCGCTGGTGAGCTGGGGTAACGAGCAGGCAAATTCCGTGAGTTCTATTGCCTTGTCAATTTCTGCTCTGGATTCGGGAATCGTCTTGCCATTTTCCAGGTGAATCAACTCGGCAAGTTCATCGAGGTGGCTGCGGAGCAGTTCACGGTAGTTGAAAAAGAACTGGCTTCGATCCCGCTGGGTCAGGCTGGCCCAGGCCGGTTGTGCTTCGCTTGCTGCCGCGACAGCAGATTCCAATTCCACCGGGGTGGAAAGTGGGACGGTCGAAAGAAGGGAACCGTCCAGGGGGGAAGTGACATCGATCCGGCGATGATCGCCCGTCACTGTCGTTCCGTTGACGAAATTATCCAGTGCGGGGTATTTCATGACACCAATCAGGAGAATGAACATCGGGCTTAACAGTGCTATCGAACAGACTGCTGTGAATTGTAGAATAATCGACATGCGTCGGGTCGAACACTGGAGCGACATGTGCGTCGGATAATTCCGGACAAGGCGGGATGAGCATGGAAAAAGATAAAGCCTTCCAGATGTCGGCTTCTAATATCCGTTACGGCCAGGGGACGACCAGTGAACTTGGCATGGACCTGGACGATATGCAGCTGCGCCGGACGTTGGTGGTGATGGACCCGGCGCTGATCTCGTTGCCGGTCGGTGAACGAGTCCTCGAGTCGCTCAAAGCCAGCGCTGTCGATTTCGACCTGTTTAGCGAGGTCTCGGTGGAACCGACTGACTCGAGTTTCCAGCGTGCAGCGGAAGTCGCGATCGAGGGAGACTATGATTCGTTTGTCGCAGTGGGAGGGGGGAGCACGATTGATACGGCCAAGGCGGCCAACCTCTACAGTACCTACCCGGCAGATTTCTTTGATTATGTCAATGCGCCGATTGGCAAGGGGAAACCGATTCCGGGGCCGCTGAAACCGTTGATCGCGATACCAACCACTGCCGGGACGGGGAGCGAAACGACCGGGGTCGCCATTTTTGACTACGTCGAAAAGCACGCCAAGACCGGGATCGCCCACCGCTACCTGAAACCGCTGCTGGGGATCATCGACCCGGATAACACGCTTACCCTTCCACCCGCCGTGGCAGCGGCGACTGGCCTGGATGTGCTCAGCCACGCGTTGGAATCTTATACCGCGATTCCCTATACCGAACGACCACGTCCGGGTCGCCCGATCGAACGGCCGGCTTACCAGGGGACCAACCCGATCAGCGATATCTGGGCTATCCGAGCCCTCGAGATGGTGCGGGATTACCTGCCCCGGGCAGTGGCGGACACCAGCGATGACGAGGCCCGGGGACAGATGCTGCTTGCGGCCGCGATCGCGGGGATCGGTTTTGGTAACGCCGGCGTCCACCTGCCACATGGGATGTCCTACCCGGTCGCCGGCAGGGTCAAGGATTTTCATCCCGCCGGATACGATGTTGATCATGCCCTGGTGCCGCATGGAATCTCGGTGATCCTCAATACCCCGGCCGTGGTTCGTTTCACTGCACCGGCCGACCCGGGTCGCCATTTGCGGGCAGCCCAGGCACTGGGGGCAAAGATCGACGGGGTTCCCGGAGAGGATGCTGGAGAGATCCTGGCGGACCAGGTGATCCATTTTATGAAGGCACTCGAGATGCCAAACGGGCTTTCCGCGGTGGGCTACCACCAGGATGATGTGCCGGCCCTGGTGGAGGGGACGCTGCCGCAGCACCGCGTGACCAAGCTCTCGCCGATCGAGGCAGGTCCCGAGGAACTAACCCGCCTTTTCACCGATGCACTGACGATCTGGTAGGGCAAAGGGAGTAGGGTGTGATGGCGACGACGACGCCGACTGAATCCGGGCCCGAGGAAAAACCACGCAGGTCAAGCTGGCGCAAGAAGCTGCTAGCCGTCGCGATCGCCTCGGTTGTCTCGCTGCTGCTGGGAGAGATCGTGCTGCGGGTGGTGGGGGTCAAGCCGCTTTACGTCAATCCCGAACAGGGGACCTTCTGGCAGTACGATTCACGGCTCGGATGGCATCACCGTCCCGGCCAAAGGGGCAGGTTTGCCAAGGAGCAGTTTGATACCAGCGTGGAGATCAACCAGCACGGTTTGCGAGATCGGGATTACCCGCTGCAGCGCGTCGACGGGATGGAGCGGGTGCTGGTGCTGGGAGATTCCTTTACCTGGGGATTCGGGGTTGAACAGGAACAGATCTTTACCGAGGTGATCGAAAAGAGCGAGCAGGACCTGGAGGTCATCAATGCCGGGGTCTCCGGTTACAGTCCCGACCAGGAACTGATCTGGCTGAGCGAGCAGGGGATGCGTTTTCAACCGGATCTTGTCCTGCTGGTACTTTCCGGTAACGATGTCTGGGGTAACCACCAGGAGGTGATCTCCTTTGTCTACGGCAAACCACGTTACCGGTTAAATGCCAATGGTGTTCTCGAACTGGAGAATGTGCCCGTGCCGAAATCGCGGACGTCAGTGAGCCTGAGGCACTGGCTGCGGCAGCGATCGAGCATCGGCCAGCTCTTGATCTCCGCCCTGGAGCGATGGCGTTACCAGATGACCACCGCCGATGAACCGCCGGTGGTCAAGCCTGCTGGCAAGGTCGGCAGGCAACCCTTTCCACTCACGCTGGCCTTGATCCATGAAATAGACCAGGTCGCTTCGGCCGGGGGTGCAAGGCTGGCGATCGTGACCAACAGCATCTACTGGGCCCCCTGGCCGGATGGGGACTACGAGGACTTCGTCGACCAGTTGCGGCTGGCCGGGCACCTGGTTCTGGATATTGATTCACTTCCCGGGTATGAGAAGTCCCGGCTGCAGATTACAGGTGATCGGCACTGGAACGTGGAGGGGCACCAGCTTGTTGGCCAGGCAATCCGGAAGTGGCTTGATGAGAATCAGTTGCTCGATCCCCCGCTGGCAGCTCCCTAGTCGCTCGGTATGGCGGCGAGTATTTCCTTGCTGACCTTGCAGACCATCGTGTAAGCGGGGTCGAAGAAGTTGCCGAGGTCATAGCGGACGCACTGGGCCAGCAGCAGATGGGCTCCGAGTGGATCCAGCCCGTGGTCCTGCTCCAGCCAGCGAATCATCTCGCTGGTGGCATGCTGGGTGGCCTGGTCCAGCGGACGGGCGTTGCCGGCGGTGAAGATCCAGTCGCTATTTTCTCCCCGTGGCCAGCCGATCGTCTTGTCCTTGACAAGGTCCAGCCGGAACTGGACGTCCATTGAGATCTCGATACCACTGCCGACGATTTCCCCGTCCCCCTGGGCCGCGTGCCCGTCACCCAGGAAAAACAGGGCACCAGGTTCAAAGACCGGGAAGTAGACGGTCGTGCCGGCCACGAATCCGCGGTAATCCATGTTGCCACCATGCTCGGCCGAGGTGGCGGTAGAGATCGCCTGGCCTCCCTTGGCCGCGACGCCGAAACAACCCAGCATCGGGTCCAGCGGGATGGTCAGGTTGCCAAGTTTCGATTGCGGTCCGACCAGGGTTGCAGTTCCCTTTTCAACGTCCACGTCCCACTCGGCCAGCGGGGCCTCGGGACGCTCACTGACGTGGTCCGGTTCGACCACATGGGCGGCGACCGCCGAGCCGCAAAAACCATAACGCCGGTTGGGCTCGACCTTGTCGATCTGCAGTACCAGCATGTCCCCGGGTTCGGCGCCCTCGACAAGGAAGGGTCCGGTCTGGGGGTTTCCGCGTGGCGTGACCTGGTCACGGTGCATGTCATAGCCGCGGGCATCCACCGTGGTGGTGGCAATCGAATCGCCGGGTTGGATGGCCAGCACCGGTTCATGCGGGCCCAGCGTGCGATGGTAATCGGAGGGAGTGAAATCGTGATGCATGCCTGGTCCGTCGACTTTCCTTAGGCGTACTCGGGGAGAAACCGCTTCCAGTTCTCGTAAATGATATCGTGGATCATCTCGTCAGGGATGCGGGGAAGTGACGTCCCCTCGGCTACCTGGTTGACCTTCTGCTGGCCGGCGATCACCTGTGCCGGCG
>JAPYUD010000639.1:0-1429 GCA_029936215.1 Pirellulaceae bacterium
CTGGTGACATGACAATTGGAAGCCCACCAACCCCTCCCACTACCATGAGAATGACCCTCCTCTTGCTCCTGCTGCTCTCTGCACACCCCGCCCTGGCTGCTCGCCGGCCGGCAGAAAAACTCAGCTTCGAAAAAGACGTCCGGCCAATCTTCCGCGCCCATTGCTATGACTGCCATGGTGCGGCAAGCGAAATCAAGGGAAAGCTCGACTTGCGACTTGTTCGCTTCATCACGGCAGGCGGTGAAACCGGTCCAGCCATTGTCCCTGGAAATCCAGCCGAGAGTTTCCTGGTGGAACGCATCAAGGCAGGCGAGATGCCGCCCGGACAGACACGGGTGAGTGACGAGCAGGTTGCGATTATCGAAAAGTGGATCACCCAGGGCGCCCTGACCTCCCAGCCGGAACCGGAACAGGTCCCGCCGGGGCTGGGCATCTCCTTCGCGGAAAGATCCTACTGGGCTTACCAGCCAATCACCCGCCCCGAGGTGCCACGGCCCAGGAAGGCCGATCGGGTTCGCAATGAAATTGATGCCTTCCTGCTGGCCAGGATGCAACGGCAGAAACTCCGGTTCTCTCCCGATGCAGATCGCCTGACGGTTGCCCGGCGAGTTTACCTGGACCTGCTTGGGCTGCCCCCCACGCTGGAGCAGGTTCAGCAGTTTATCGCCGATGAGCGGCCCAATGCTTACGAGCTCCTGGTGGACGACCTGCTGGACTCGCCCCATTACGGGGAACGCTGGGGACGGCACTGGCTGGATGTCGCTGGCTATGCCGACTCGGAAGGATACAGCAACGAGGATCCAGAACGACCTTACTCTTACAAGTACCGCAACTACGTGATTCAGTCATTCAATGACGATCTCCCCTTCGACCAGTTCATCCAGGAACAGCTGGCCGGAGACGAGATGATCACACCACCGCTGAACAACATGTCGGCCGAGAGTATTCGCAAACTCACTGCCACCGGCTTCCTGAGAATGGGCGTGGATGGCACTGACAAGGAGAACAATGATGCCTCCAGGAACCAGGTCCTTGCCGATACGATAAAGATTGTCAGTTCTTCGCTGCTGGGAATGTCTGTCGGCTGTGCCCAATGCCACGATCACCGCTACGATCCTGTCTCGCATGAGGACTATCACCGAATCCGGGCGGTTTTTGAACCTGCCTTCGACTGGAAGAACTGGCGGACACCTGGCGGCCGACGAATTTCACTCTACACCGACAAGGACGTTGCCCGCCGGAACGAGGTGAACCAGGAAGCAGCAGTCCTGGAAAAGGAGCGGAACAGCAAGCAGGCAGAGTACATCCAGGTCGCCCTGGACAAGGAATTTGAGCAGTACGAGGAAGCGGTTCGAGCCCAGCTCCGCGAGGCCAAGAACACACCTGCGGACAAGCGTACTGCAGAACAGAAGAAACTGCTGGTGGATCA
>JAPYUD010000183.1:0-6727 GCA_029936215.1 Pirellulaceae bacterium
GGTCACCAGCAACCGGCCATCGGAGGAAAAACAGACACTGTTAATAACTCCCTCGTCCGGCTGAAACTGCCGGACCTTCTTCCGGCCGTCGAGCGATTTCAGCGTCACCCCCTGGGAACGTGCCACCGCAACCAGGCTCCGCCCCTTTTCCCGGGAAAGGATTGCCATGCTGCTGATCGGCTGCCGAACCTCCCCGCTGGGCTGAATACTCGGGGTCACCAGCGTGACCGCAGGGGCGGTTCCATCCGGGGCACGGGCACCCCCGTCAATCCACTTCTGGATAACATCAATTTCGTCGGTCGAGGGAGCCTCGTTCTCCTCGGGAGGCATCGATGGACGACTGCGGCCATCGAGCACTCGCACCAGTCGGCTCAGCCCCGCGTGACCAGCCGTCACGACCGACCCCGTCGTGCCTCCTCGCATCAGGCTGGAAAATGTCGACAGGTCCAGTCCTCCCTCCTGGTCGTCCGGGTTGTGGCAGGCAACACAGTACTTCCGCAGCAGGGGCAACACGTCCTCGTTATAGGCGGGTGTCGCCCCCTCGCTATCGGCCTCCGGCTTTTCCTGGCCGGAAAGCGAAAAGGCGATCAACAACCCGGCAACCGAAACGGCACAGATCATGAACTTCTTCATCGTGTTTCGGCATCCCCCGGGCGCTAGTGGTTAAAGAGGAACTCGCGGCTGGTGAGCAGGCTCCAGTAAAGGTCCTCCAGGATCTGCCGCCTCTGCCCCGGGTCGTCCACCTGGATCAGGGCCGACAACCGCTCCACCTCCTCTGTGCTGGGCAGCCGCGAGAGCACTTCCAGGTAAGCCCGGCGAATCACCTGCGGATCATCGGCGTCGGCCGCAAGCACCTGGCTGATCCGGTTTTCCTTGGCCTGCAGCTTGGAATTGATGGTTTTCCCGTTATAGAGGTGAAGCACCTGGGTCATGCTCGGTTCATCACTTCGCTCACATTCGCAGGTAATCACCCGGTCAGGCCGTCCAAAAGTGGAAAGAAAATACGACTCGATATTACTATCTGGTAACTGCAACGCCCGGGTACCGGCTGGCTGATCCTTGAACACGGTGGGGACAGCCGTCACCTGTGAGATGGCATCAAGCAATACCTCGGCCTGCAATCGCCGCGGGTAATAACGCGAGTAAAAGCGGCCGTCTGTTTCGTTCCCCTCAACCGTGCGACTCGATCGCTGGTAACTGCTGGAGGTGAGAATTGCCCGGACCAGTTTCTTCAGGTCAAATTTCTCCGCCACCAGGTAATCTGCCACGGCGTCAAGCAACAGCTCATTGCTGGCCGGGTTGGTGACTCGCATGTCATCGACTTTTTCCACCAGTCCGACGCCGAAGAAGTTCGCCCACACGCGGTTGGCAATCGAGCGACTGAAATAACGGTTATCCGGCGATGTCAGCCAGCGAGCCAGGTGCACCCTGCGGTCGGTCGGATCGTCAAAGGCAACGGCCTCCGCATCGAGTGGCCGGGGCGGCTGAGGGCGGCCTGTACTGGGCTGCAAGAGTTCTCCCTGCGTGTCGGTGAAGACGATACGGGACCCCTTGCCACGGACCCGGGAAAACATGTTGGCCATCCCGTAGTACTGGTCGTTGGTCCACTTTTCAAGTGGATGGTTATGGCAGCGGGCACAGTTAATCGAGAGCCCCAGGAAGGCCTGCGAGACCGTCTCGGACATCTCCTCCGGTGACTGGTGTAGCGAGTAGAAGTTGGCAGCCCCGTTCTCGCTGGTACTTCCGTTTGCAGTCACCAACTGGCGGACAAACTCATCCCAGGGCATATTCATCTTCACCCGTTCTCGTATCCACCCGTAGTACGCCTTGGCCGGGTCGGCGCCCAGCGTCTTTCCATTGGCCAGCAGTAGGTCGGACCACTTGTAGGCCCAGTAATCCACGTACTCGGGACGTGCCAGCAGGTCATCGACCAGTGCCACCCGTTTCTCATCAGACGGCCGCGAATCCTCCAGGAACTGCGTGACCTGCTCACTGGTGGGAATCATCCCGGTCGTATCCAGGTAGATCCGGCGGATAAAAGTGGCATCGTCGGTGATCGGCGAGGGAGGGATATTGAGAGCCTGGAGTTTTTCGAGCACGTGCTGGTCAATAAAGTTGTTTCGCTTTTCCTCCTCAAACAGCCCCGGCTCGAGCTGGTTGTTGTAGGGAACGGTAAGAAATGCCAGCTGGTTCAGGTTGAGGTACCAGACCTTGACCGCTCCCTCGCCAGGTCCAACAACCTCGACCTCCCCATGCCTGCCCACCGTGGCCACGCTGCGGTTAACCGTGGTGTACTTCGCCCAGCGAGTGACATCCTCCACGTGCCCATCATTAAAGTGCGCCAGCACAACCAGTTGCTGCCGGTTCCCCGGTCGCTGGCTGGAATACCCGGGCAACACCTCGACTCGCTCAATGATCGCGTCCTGGTCTGACGGCCCTGGCGTCCCCGCGGCGATCCATTGGGAAAGAACCTGGTATTCCGGACCGTTCACTTCCAGCCTCACGCCCCCCCTGTGGGGAAGAGCGCCGGTCGGCTTGGTCAGCATCAGGCTGCGTCCAGGATCGGACGGGACCACCCGGCGTCCCCGGGCCTGGCGGGTGAGGTAGGAGTAGTCCGCCTGCAAGTCAAATCCAAACAGGGTCAGCCGAAAACCATTTTGCCCGGCTTTCGCGCCATGACAGGCTCCGCTGTTACAGCCTGATTTGGAAAGCACCGACTCGACATGATTCCGGAAGCTCCACTCGAATGGCTGCTTTTGCCCGGCCACCGTAACTTCCGCCGTTGCCTGCTGACCATCCAGGCTGGCAGTAATCGTGGCGGTCCCGTTATTTACCGGGATCACCAGGCCCTCCTCGATCCGGGCGATGGCCGGGTCACTGCTGGTGAGTTTGACGCCCTTGCCACGCTGGCCTCCGTACTTTCCGTCGGTAACTTCCTGGACAATGATCCGCTGCCGTGCCACGGTGGTGGAAAGGGAGACACGCGCCGGAAGAATCTCGATCCCCTCGGCTGCCGACAGGTTCCCGACCGGCAGGAAAGCGGCCAAGAGGCAGGCTGAGACGAATCGAATCGAGTTCATCGGCATACGACCCTGTTAGTGAAGTAAAATCCCACGGCACCCTTCGCCCGTGTGAATTCTTCCAGGCTAGAACAACTCGCGAATCGGGTGTTTTCCGAAGTCCACCAGTGGGAAGGGGCGACCAGAGGGTCCTGGCAATGTTGTTTCCAAGTCAATTCCCAGGCTCTCGTAAATGGTGGCAACGATTTCAGACGGTTCCACCGCTCGTTCGGCCGGGTAACCACCAATCGGATCACTGTGACCGATCACCTGCCCTCCGCGAACTCCACCACCAGCGAAATAGACGGTGAAGCACTGCGGCCAGTGGTCACGTCCGCCGGCCGGATTGATCCGTGGTGTTCGTCCAAATTCACTCAGGTTACAGACCATTGTATTGTCCAGCAGCCCTCGCTCGGTGAGGTCCTCGATCAGTGCCCCGTAGGCCTGGTCATACATCGGGGCCACGATATTCTTCATCCCCTCGATCGAGGTAAATGGCTTGCTGCCATGGATGTCCCAGGTAATTTCATCGAACACGGTCAAAAAGGTGTTGACGGTAACAAACCGCACCCCCGCCTCGATCAGGCGGCGCGAGAGCAGGCAACACTGTCCGAAACGATTCATCCCGTATTTCTCACGAACCCCCTTGGGTTCCTTGGTCAGATCAAAAGCATCGCGTGCCGCGGGGCTGGTCATCAGGCGGAAAGCTGCTTCAAAACTGCTGTCAAGCAACTGGGCATTCTCACTCTGCTCAAATCCCTGAACTGTCTCCTCGACCACCTGTCGCAATCGCCTCCGCCGATCAAGCCGCGCCTCTCCAATCTCGGCCGGCGGCAACAGGTCCGGCACCTGGAAATTCGGCTTGGAGGGATCGGCCATCAGCAGGAAGGGATCGAAGCCCTTGCCCAGGAAACCTGCATCCTGGCCATGGGGAATGTTCCCGCCGGTTCGCCCCATCGGCTCCGGAAGAATCACGTGGGACGGCAGGTCGGTGCGGCGTCCCCGCAGGTAACTCAGTGCACAACCCGCATGCGGCGTATTAATGCCCCCGGTGAAGAGGCGACCGGTCTGCATCATCTGGTGACCGGTGTCGTGAACCGCCGCGGCAGTATGAAAACAGCTACGGACCAGGGAAAATCGATCTGCCACTTCGGCATGACGCGGCAGGATCTCGCTGAGCTGGATATCCGGTGATCGGGTCTGGATCGGTTTAAAAGGTCCCCGGATCTCGGCCGCTGCCTCGGGCTTGGGATCAAAAGTGTCAATCTGGCTGGGAGCACCAAGGTTGAAAATCATGATCACCGATCGTTCGTCGTGATCATCCTTGACCGCACCGTTGGCACGCGCCGCCATCAACTGGGGCAGCGAAACACCGACGGCACCAAGCGAACCAACCTGGATAAAATCTCGCCGTGAGACCCCGTCACAGGTATGAATCGAACCGCGATCAGAAATCCGTAACATCGCTGTTCCTGCAGGAAAAAATGGCAAAAACAATGGCAGTAACGAACTAAAGACTAACAAAGCACGTGCTTATTATCAAACCACGTCATGGACCCGGAGAAAGTGCAATGCGGCCCAACCGGACGTTCCCTGCAGAGCATTGGGCTTTCTCGGAAAAACCCGCTTGTGATATCTTCCCCAGTAGGTTCTGAGATCCCTGAAAAGGCCGGACGGATGACAGAGACTGACGACACACCTGCTCTGGGCAGCAAACCGGCGACCCCACAACTGCTGAAGCTCTCAGCGCTTTTCGCGGTGCTCACGCTCCCTGCGATGGAGGTCGACGGGCAACTGGCCAGCTCGATCGCCGGCTGGGAGAGGGATGCGGTAGGGATGCAACTGCTTGACGTTTTTCACTTCGCCGGTTCACTCCCGGTACTGCTGGCAATCGGCCTGCTGATCCTGCTTGTTGATTCGAGCACCCGCCGCCGGATGTTCCGGCTTCTTGCCACGCTGCTTACTGCAGCTGTCATCACGGGATTCCTGAAAGTTGTTTTTTCCCGCCATCGTCCTGGCAGCATTGACCTGGACGACCCTCTCTGGAGTTCCTTTCCCGGGCTGTTTGACTCCCTTGGTAGCATCCAGCAGGGAGAGAGCCTGCTGGACTGGTCGCCGGGAGGATTCCCCTCAGGACACGTGACCAGCGCCGTGGTCGCAGCAATTGGGCTTGGCTGGCTCTACCCGCGGGGACGTTGGCTGTTTGCCGGCATTGCCGTGCTGGTGGCGGCCCAGCGACTCGCCTTTGAGCACCATTTCCTCAGCGATCTTTTTGCCGCAGCGGCGGTCGCCACCCTGGTGGCTGGAGTCCTGGCATCTTCCCGCGGCCCGGGAGGCTGGTTTGATCGATGGGAACTGGCTGCTTCATCGCCAGACAAATAATCACTTGCCCCAACTGCCGGCACCGATAAAATAAGAGCACCAACCGGAATGAAACAGAGAGAGAACCGGATCATGATTCGCATTTTTCCTGCCGGCCTGCTCGCCTGCACCGCGTCGATGCTTCTCGGCTCACAGCTAACCGCCCAGGTAGAGGGTGGCCGCCGCTACCACGAGATCGAGAAGGACATGCGGTTGCTGCTGAAGCTGGAGGCAACGGCCGCCACCGAGACAGAACGAGTTGCCACGATCTACGAGATGTTGCCTCTTTACCGTGAGATCGCCTCCGATCCGCGGCGGCTGGCAAGCCCGACGCTGGAGCGATACCGGATCCAGCTGCGTTCACGCCTGCTCCAGGTCCAGGCGAGGCTAAAACGCCAACTTGCGAGAGAGAAATCCAGCTCGTCCCGTGCTCCCTCGCTCGCGGATGCCACCACCGACGCGATCATCGACCAGATGTCCCTGGTCGGCGCTTCTGCCGGCGGTCCCTCCCAGCTCTTTTCCTCTCGAGGGGCATTTGGTGGGGCGGCGGTCCGTCCCGATTACGGCCAGGCCCTGGTAGAACTGATCCAGACCACCATCCAACCCGATTTCTGGGACGTCAACGGCGGCCCGGGCACGATTGTTTACTACGCACCGCTGCATGCCCTGGTGGTACGGGCCACCTCCGAGGTGCACCACAAGATTGGTGGCGCGGTCAAGGTGATCCGGCAGGTCGGCAACTGACTGCCCACCTGTGCTTGTCGTCTGGCTGGATTATACTGAGCGGTTACCCCCAGGCGGTAATTTCTCCCGTAGTAGAATCATGACCATCGACTACCCGGCCATCTTCCAGCTGGCCCTCCCCTACGACGACTTCCTCGAGGCCCATGCGACCGCTGACCAGAAACAGCGATGGCAGCAGGTGGCCGATTCACTCCAACTGGCCGACCCGCAACGCCAGTTACTGGCGAGCTTTACCCGGCAGATAAAAGTACTCTGCATGGCCGGTGCATGGTGTGGTGACTGCGTCGACCAGTGCCCGATCCTGCGGTCGTTCGAGGAGGCAAACAGTCTGATCGAGCTTCGTTTTATTGACCGGGACATCGATACCTCCTTCCAGCAGCAGATGCGAATGTGTGGCGGAGCCCGGGTTCCCCAGGTGATCTTTCTGAGCGAGGATGGAGAATTCGTGGGACGCTACGGGGACCGTACACTCGCACGCTACCGTGAGATTGCAGCCTCCCAGCTTGGAGCCTCCTGTCCCACGGGCATTGTCCTGCCCGAGCGTTCCACGACCGAGGCAGTGA
>JAPYUD010000184.1:0-6720 GCA_029936215.1 Pirellulaceae bacterium
GTACCGGCCCCGTACACCAGGTCGATACGGGCCACGGCGCGCTGGTCCCCCTGTGGCGTGGCGCGAATCGATGTCTGGAAATACTCGTCACCTTTTCGACTCATTTCGAAGTGAACACCCGGGTAGCGAGAGGCAAAGGGCTCCCGTTCCGACCCAAACCCATCCGGCATGTCCTCCGGCCGGGGTTCACGACAGGCGAGGAAGTGATTGGATTGCTTGACTTCCCCTACCCGCTCAGCATGGCACTCGACACAGGCATCAATGCCAGCAAATCCAGGTGGCTTGACGATGGTTCTCGCCACTGCTGTCGTGGAAGAGTTATTCTTGCCGTGCTCGTTGCCGCCAGGATTCGCGACAGGCGCATCTTCTGAATTCGCAGGGCCGTCCTGTCTGGCTTTCCAGACGAGAAACACGATCCCCGCAACCGCCACCACGCCAACCACCAGACGAACTCCCCAGCGGCGAGATCCAGAAGATTTTTGTGTCATCATGGGCGGCCGATTCTGACTGCGCCGGGTTGCGGACATCGACAAGCTTCACCCGCTGAAACTAGCCAAAGGCACACAAATCGTCAAGTTTGCTGCTCTCTAACATCGAGCATCCCGGGACCGCCTAGCGAACTCGCCGGCGGTTCTCGAAGATAATCTGCTCAAGTCCCGGCGGCCGGGTCTGGGCAGCGGTCACCCGCTGCCTGAGCAACCGGGACAACTCGGCAACCGTCGTCGCATGCTTCTCATTTCCGGCAAGGTTGACCATCTCCACGCTGTCCGCCTGGTGGTCATATAATTCTGCACCCTCGACCCCCTCCTCGCCCCACTCGGTATATCGGTAGCGAGGTGTTCGTATGCTGTAGCCGCTACCATACTGCGTCAGGGCCGCATTCCGTGGCATCGCTTTCGGATCGGCCAGCGCCGGAGCAAGGTTCACGCCGGAAAGATAGCTGGGGGGCTTGAGTCCGCACATCTGGGCAAGGGTTGGATAGAAATCAAGCATCTCGGCCGGCGTCCTGGCAGTCGCCCCGGCCGCCCCGACTCCCGGACCGGCAATAATCAGTGGAACACGAGCCGCGTTTTCAAACAATGTGGTTTTTTGCCAGTGTCCATGCTCACCCATGTGGTAGCCATGGTCGGAGGTAAAGATCACGATCGTATTCTCATCCAGCCCGGTTTGCTCGAGGGCATCCAGGATCCGGCCAATCTGGGCATCGGCAAAGGTAATCGAGGCATAGTAAGCCTGGATCGCCTCGCGCGAGAGCTTGTCACTCAAGTTCAGCTGGTTCTTCTTGCGGGTAATGGAAAGACGCGCCGGTTTAGGAAGCGTGTCGAGATACCCCTCGGGAACCTGGGGTACAACGATCTTCTCTTGCGGATACATCTGGAAGTATTTTTTCGGAGCCACGTAGGGGGTATGGGGCCGGTAGAGTCCCACCGCCAGGAAAAAACTCTGCTCGCTCTTTGCGTACTGTTCCAGCAGTGCCACCGCCTCGGTCGCGGCAATCCCGTCGGTCTGCTCCTCGTCCGTGCCATCGGCGGCCAGCCAGCTTAGCGTCCCGCCGAACTGCCCCGGCTGCAGGCTGAAAATCAGGTGCTCCTCGGCCTTGTCCCGACCGCGAGGATTCACCGTGAAGTCCCACGAGTAGGGATCGTCATGGCCGCTGGTCCCGACGTGCTTGGGGACGTTGTAGTGGTAGATCTTGCCGACCCGGGTCGCCACATAATCGTTAGCGCGGAACATCTGCGACATCGTTTGCACACTTGGCACGTGCTCGCGAATGTAGATCGCGTTGCGGCGGACCAGGTTCTGGTCCGGGTAGAGTCCGGTCATGAAAGACGCACGGCTGGGACCGCACAGCGGGAACTGGCAGTAGGCATTCTCGAAGCGCACTCCCCGGCGGGCCAACTGGTCGATGTTCGGCGACTTGACCTGCGGGTGGCCATAGGAACCGAGGTCGCAGTTCAGATCATCACAGATCAGGAACAGCACGTTCGGCGGATCCTGGGCCGCGGCTCGCTGGCAAGGGAGACAGACCAGGCTGACAAGAAGCAGGATTCGGTAGAATTTCATGACGCGGATCGCTCCAGTTTTGACGTGATACGCTGTGAAACGGTGGAGACTAAAGTCTGGCCTGATCAACACCAGCCGTCAACTCGCACTGCTCATCTCGTGGGAGGATTCCAACGACGTTATATTATCGTCATGCGATCTCACCACCTGACTCACCTGTTCTGGATCCTCCTGCTGGTCGCCGGCGGTATCCCAACAGCCAGCGATGCGGACGACTGGCCGCACTGGCGCGGCCTCCATCGAAACGGCACGATAAACGAGTCCTCCCATTACAAGGGCGTCTCCTGGCCAGCTGCCAAGCCGGCCTGGAGCATCCAGACCGGCGCGGGCGGATCCGGCGTGATCGTGACCGGCAACCGGCTGTACACGATGGGCTGGAAGGACGATCAAGACCACATCCTCTGTATCGACACGGCCAGCGGCAAAACAATCTGGAAGCAATCCTACAGCTGTCCGGCGTACGGCAGAGAGAGCGAGGGGGACAAGGGGATTTACTCCGGCCCCTCTGCCTGCCCCAGCTACGATCAGCAGACAGGATACCTCTACACGCTCAGCACCGATGGCGACCTCTATTGCTGGAACACAAAAATGCAGGGCCGTCCCGTCTGGAACCTGAATTTCTACGACACCTACCAGGTACCCAAGCGTCCCAAGGTTGGCCGGCGGCAGCTTCGTGACTATGGCTATACCACCGCACCGCTGGTCCATGGCGACGTGGTGATTGTTGAGGTCGGAGACGACGAGGGCAACCTGATGGGATTCTCCAAGAAGACCGGCACGCGGCTCTGGGTGTCCCAGTCCAAAGACCCCGCCGGGCACACCGGAGGCCTTGTGCCAATCATCGTGGAAGGGGTCCCCTGCGTGGCAGTGCTGACAATCCGAAACCTGCTGGTAGCCAGGCTCGACAGTGGCCAGGAAGGAAAAACGGTCGCCGAGTTTCCCTGGGTCACGGACTTTGCCAACAATGTTGCCACGCCCGCTGTGCTTAAAAACTCGATCATCATTTCCTCGGAATACAACCAGTATGCGACAACTCGAATTGACGTCACGCTCTCAGGCATGAAGCAGGTCTGGAAGCAGCCCTATGCATCGGGTGTCTGTCCGCCGGTGATCTATAACGGCCATGTCTACTGGTGCTGGCGAGGTGTCTACTGCCTGAATTTTGAAACCGGCACACCGGTCTGGCGAGGGGGTGTCTTTGGGGATACCGCGTCTTGCATTGTCACCTCGGATGGTCGCCTGGTGATCTGGGGGCGCCGCGGGGACCTGGTGCTGGCCGAGACTGCCGACCGCTCACCTCAGAAATACACAGAACTCTCTCGACAGAAAGACCTGATGGAAAATGACGCCTGGCCACACATCGTGCTATCCGGCGGACAACTCTACTGCAAGGACCGTGACGGGAACATGAAGTGCTTCCGGCTCACGCCGTGACCCTCCCTAGCGGCGGATCCATAATTCCGCACCGACAAGATTCACCCCATCCTTCTTCGTTTTCACCATCACCCGGTTGGCACCCTGCTTGATGGCCTGCACCGGAACCGTGCATCGATAGCGGCGCACGCCGGCCACCTTCTGTCCACCAGGGGTCGGACCGAAGTTTGCCGAACCAAAAAGAATTTCCGGCTGATCATCTTCATCCAGGCCGGTGAAATCGACCCGCAGTTCCGCGGTGACGTCAAAGCCGACACCGCCGAGGTCCTCCGGCACCTCCAGACTCGTGCGTTCAAATTCATTCGCCTTGAGAACCAGGGGGAGTGCCTTGCTGAAATCCGCTGCATCCTTGGCCCAGTAATGGTTCGGCATCCAAAAGCCCGCGTCCGAAATCCCGTACATGATGTCCGAGTCATGCAGCTTTTCAGCAGAGCCAAGCTTCCCGAGTATCGTCCTGGCGTACGTCCTGTCTTCTTCGCTGCCCGGACCGGGAAAGAGATTAAACGTGTAGATTCCATCAGCGCCCTGGGCCAGGTGACGAGCGGCGGTTCCATACCAGGCTTCCGGCGGCTGCTTTCCACTCTTCCCACGGGGAGATCGATACATCAACCCGGACTGGCTGATCGCTGGGTAGATCGGCACATCGTGCTTCCTGGTCAAGGCAACAAGTTCACCGAGGGGAAGGTCGAAGGTGATATAGCCCCCACCGGCCACCAGGAGGTCCAGGTGCTTCTCCGTCAGCCAGCTGCCAATATCAATCCCTATGTAACGACAGAGTGCGGGTGTCGAGGGGACCCGCGCTGCCAGCAGGAAAGGTTTCCCCTGCAGTTCCCCCTGCTTGCGAACCAGGCTGCGGATCTTGTCGACCAGGCGGGTGAGAATATCCGCCTGCTTGTCGGTGGTCGGCTTTCCCTCGTAGGTACTGCGGAAATAGCAGGGTGCCCGCAGGAAATCCAGCTCGATTCCATCCACATCATAATTCACCAGCACTTCCTCGATGATCTCCAGCATCCTTGGTTCAACATCGGGATGCTCAAAATCGACCAGGCTCCAGAGCCGGCGACGATCGTTATACTGTTTTGCCACCTCGAGCGTGGACATCACCCGTGTTGGATCCTGTTGTTTCCACCTGGAAAGAAACGCCGGGGTCCAGGCGTCATGGATATCGTTCATCCGCAACGTCCAGATTGTTTCCAGGCCATTGGCACGGGCAAACTCCGTTGACATCCGCAGGCCATCGGTCTTCTGATCGATGAACCTGGCCAGCTGGTTGTTGGCAAATTGCCCGGTTCTGGCCGTGAAGATCTCGGCAACGCGGGTATCGTGGGTGAAGTGGTTAAAACTCTGGGTCGTGCAGTAGAAGATACTGTCAACGTTCGTCCCCAGAAGAGGCGCATGCCGGGAAGCGAGGAACTTCTCCTTTGTATCGGCGCCCTCCGCCCAGATATCATCGCCATCGTTGTTAAAGATCACGCGTCGCCGGATACGACCAGCATCCCTGCGAGCTGCATCGAGAGCCGCAACCTCCGTCGCCTCCAGGGGACGAGCTCCCCCTGCCCAACCATGGCCAAGTGCCATGCTTCCGGCCACGATGCCAAGGAGGAATTCACGGCGTGCTGTCTTCATCCTCAGCTCCCCATGCGTTCAATCACGGCGCACCTGATGCGCAGAAGAGATTTCAACGGCTTCAGAGGGCAAGGCGAACGATTACTTTTCTTCCGGTGTCGCCTTCTTCAGTTCCACCTTCTCGGTGCCAAGCAGGTCAGCAACCTTCCCGGAAAGGATGTTGGCGATCAGGCCATTGGGATCACAACCGGCTGCGATCGATCGAATGCGTCCACCCTTTTCGATGAGGAAATTGGTGGGCATTGTCTTGGTCTGGAAGGTCGTCCAGCTCTTGCCTTCCTTGTCCACGGCGTAAAGCATATTGAGTTTCTTCTGCTTCACGTATTCTTCCACCTTCTCATCCGGCATGCGAAAAATCGCCAGGCTTGTCAGGCCTTTTCCTTCGTAAGCCTTGTGGAGTGACTGGAAGTAGGCAAGTTCCTTGTCACAGCCAGAGCAGCCACAGGTCAGCCGGACAAGTACCGGCCCTTTGGCGGTCAGCTTCTTCAGGTCAACCAGTTTTCCCTCGGAGTCCTTGATCTGAAGGTTCGGGGCCAGGCTATCGACCACAACCGTCTTCTCCGGCTGCTTGGCTTCCTCCTTGGTTTCGTCGGCACGAAGACCTTGAAAAGAAATTGCCACTGCAAAAGCCAGACTTCCAAGAACAAACCGCGTCATACCAGGCTCCTTTTAAGGATAGGGATTCCACTCAACAACCGTAGCCAAGCTATTGCGATTCTAGCGGCGAACGGCACGCCGCTGCAAGCGGTTTTATTTCCACCCCCTTCCTATGGGGGTAAAGCAACCACCTTTCAGCCGCGTTGGTGCTCTTGTTCGCATTCTCAGGGTTCCAAAGGGGAATCCTCTGGAAAACCCGGAGTCGCAAGCCGCCGGGGCAGCCCATCTCGGAGCGAGAGAACCTGTGATTCCACACCGCTCCAGAAGCGTGCCAGGCGCGTTCCACGCCGCGGCCCGAGTACGCTGACCGCCGAGGCCACGGCGTCGGCCAGCATTCCATCCACAGCAATCACCGTCACACTGCTGCGGGTTGTCAGTCCGATGCCGGTCCGGGGATCGACAATGTGGGAGTAACGGGTGCCATCGATTTCGACATACTGGTGGGCATCGCCGGAGGTAGCGATCCCCACATTCGACAGCAGAATCACGCGTTCTGCGCTGTCCGAATCCAGGCTTGCCACCCCAATCCGCCAGCCCATGCTGCCCGGCGGAGCGTCCCCGATCGACATATCACCGCCGCAATCCACCAGTGCTACTCGAAGTCCCCTGGCAGCGATTTCCTCCAATGCGGCATCGGCTGCCATTCCCTTACCAATCCCACCAAAATCAAGCCGCATCCCCGGCCGCAACAACTCGACCGACTGGCTTCTCGGATAAAGCCTGACGAATCGAAACCCGACAGCCGCGCGAGCTACTGTCATCCTCTCCTCCGAGGGCAATTCACCCTGGCGTCGAGCTCGACGCCAGAGACGACTGAGAGGGCCTACCGTGACATCAAAAGCCCCCCGGCTCTTCTGGGAGACAAGCTGGCTTACCTGCAGGGCATGCCAGAGATCATTCGAGACCGGCTCTGGCTGCTGCGTCGGCGCCCTCCGGCCC
>JAPYUD010000185.1:0-6715 GCA_029936215.1 Pirellulaceae bacterium
AGGGCCCTCGGCAGCCCTGGACCCCGCCGGCGCCCCAGTTGCCCTGGATCCCATCTCCGACCCAGGACCCCCGCCTGTTGTTGAGGAGGCCGTGGCTGAGGAGGTTTTTGATCCGCCAGCTCGTGTTGCACAGGCTCCTAACCCTGAGCCTGCGTCCCCCAGGAAGTTTGTGGATGACGGTCACGATTATTACCTGGTGGACTTTAACGACCTGGTGGCCGATGGTGAAATACCCTCCCAGTTGCGGCTGGCGATCGACAACAATTTTCACTGGCAGTTTCAAAATGCGATCAACATGGGCCAGCTCTCTTTCTCGATGCCTGACCCGGGAGAGGCGTACCTTTCCGGTCCCTGGGTCAACAATTTACTCGGCAGGAACAGGGGCAATGATGGCGATGCTCCCGTGGCATTAATGATTCGCCTTCCGGCGGATGGGAAAGTCAGCGGTACGCTCTCTTTCAATAAAGGCTGGTTTGAGAGTCGATCTCTGGAGGGAAAGACCGAGCAGATTTCTTTCAGCGTGCCGGCGGCAACGCCCACCAAGAGTGGCCAGGTCCAGGGAAGCTTCTGGCTGGCCCGGGCATCGTATTACGCCACGTTGATGAATAATAATGGTCCTGGCAGTGCATGGTACCGTTACCAATTCGGCCAGTCGGCAGAGCAGTTTGGTGCGGAACTCCGGCAACCCCGCGCCTGGCGACGGTCCTTTGGCAGCCGTGGGAACGATATCGAGGAGAGTTACGCCTTCATGTCGGGTGGCCGTGCGTTGGCCGAGAACCTGCAGCTGGACCGGGAACTTCCTCCCGCCACCGAGCGACAAGAGACCGTCCCGATCGATTCGATCAGCGGGATCACGGTCCAGGAGTTCGACTGGAAACCGCTCGTCGCGGGTTTGGAGCCCGAGCTGGACCCGCTCGCCACGCTCATTCCCGACGACCAGCATGTGCTCTTTTTCAACGACTTCTCCTCCTTGATTGCTGTGATGGACGAGGCAACGGAAAGCGGTGCCCCGATCCTGGGCCTGGCGCAGATGCAGTCGGAAGATGCCGGTTCCCAGGCTCGCTACGAGTTCCAGCTTGGTCTCTCGCTCAACGGAACGGTCCGGCTACTTGGCCCCCAGGTGATTCGCAGCGTGGCCGTGACGGGTGGCGATCTCTACCTTCGAACCGGGACCGACATTGCGATTCTCTTTGAGGCGGTCAACGCCCCGGCACTGGAGGCCCTGTTACTTGCCCAGATCAGTTCGCAGGCGGGAGGTTACCAGGGTGCCACGGCCCAGAAAGGGAAGGTCAAAGATGTTCCCTACCAGGGAATTGCCTCCAGTGACCGGGTTGTCTCGAGTTACGTGGCAACCCTTGGAGGTGCAGTCGTGGTTACCAACTCGCTTTTCCAGCTGCAGCGTTTGGTGGAAACTTTCCAGCAGGAGACTCCCAGTATTGCCGGGCTGGACGAGTACCTCTTCTTCCGGGACCGCTACCCACTCGGTAAGGAAGGCCAGTCCGGCCTGCTGGTTCTGTCGGACAAGACCATCCGTCGCTGGTGTGGTCCGCACTGGCGAATTGCTACCTCGCGCCGCACCCGTGCCCTGGCAGCGATGACCGAGCTGCAGGCGGCGCACCTGGACGAGCTGGTTGCCGGGGAGGTCGAGTCCCGGATCATCGAGTCGGATGCCCATTTTGACCAGGTCGGCCAGCTGCGGCTGACCTCGACAGGCGTGGTCTCCGATAGCTACGGGAGCCTGGAATTCCAGACGCCGATTAGCGAGATGGAAATAGACAAGGTCTCTCCGGAAGAAAGAACGCTCTACCAGCGTTGGCGGCGGGGCTACCAGGGGAACTGGAGTAATTTCTTTGATCCCATCGCGGTGGAGTTCTCGGTCCAGGAGGAACGCCTGGCGGCAGATGTGACCGTGATGCCATTGATCGACGGATCGGACTACAACGAGCTGATCGGGCTTTCCCGCGGCGCGGAACTTGCCGATGACGACGGGGATCCGCATGCCGAGGCGCTGGTCCACTTTGTCCTGGCGCTCAACACCGAGTCGGATTTCATGAAGCAGAATCTCAGCATGGCACGCAGCCTGGCTCCCCAGATCCAAGTTGATCCGCTCAGCTGGCTGGGTGGTTACGCCACGATTTATGCCGATAAGTCGGATTTCTGGCAGGAGCTTGCCGACTCCGATTCAGATAACTGGATGCGGTTTCTCGAAACCAATATTGGCAGGCTTCCGGTGGGTTTTGCCGTGGAGGTCAAGAGTGGTCTGAAGCTGACCCTCTTCCTGACCGGGCTGAGGGCTTTCATTAACGAGTCCGCTCCGGGCATGACAGTCTGGGAAACGATCCAGCACAGGGAACAGCCATACGTGAAGATTGGGCCCTCCTCCCAGGCGCGTGGAGAGCTTCCGGTCGAGGACCTGGCGATCTACTACCGCGCCACCGGGCGGCAGCTGCTGCTGACGCTTAACGAGGAGATTATCAAGCGGGCGATTGACCGCGAGCTCGACCCGGCAAAACCGCCGGCCGAGGGCCAGCCGGAAGTCACCCAGTCATGGCTCGGTAAGAACGTGGCCCTGGAGGTCAAACCGGATGCGGCCGAGTTGATCAAGAGTGTGATCGGCCCGGAATACCGGCGGGGAATGCAGCAGCTCTGCTGGGCGAACCTGGCGATCCTCAATGTCTGGCACGAGAGATATCCCCAGCAGGATCCGGTTGAGCTGCACCAGCAGTTCTGGCAGCGTCGGCTGGTTTGTCCGGGAGGTGGTGAATATCGCTGGAACGAGGAATTCCAGACGATGGAGTCGACAGTGTATGGCTGCCCTGCAGCACCCCGCACCGGTCCGGGATTGCCAGCCGCAATCAACTCGATCCAGTCTGCCAGCTTTGGACTTACCTTCGAGGAGAACGGCCTGCGGACAATGCTGCAGCTGAAAAAGAAGTAGCCGCTGCTGCCGCTGGCTCAGGAGGTGTACTTCCGGTCCAGGTGCGTGTAGCCGCCATCCACAAGCAGGATCTGCCCGGTCGTGTGAGAGGAGCGGGGGGAGGCCAGGAAGACCACCATGTCGGCGATCTCCTCGACTGTCGTAAAACGACGCCCGAGCGGTACCAGCTCGGCAATCTCAGTCCGTGCCGCTTCCGGATCATCCAGGTCGGCAAGACATTTCTCGTAAAGCGGGGTCCAGGTTTCGGCCGGCAGGACCGCGTTCACTCGAATACCGTCCGCTGCCAGGTCCACGGCCCACTCCCGGGTGAGGCTGTTGATCCCTCCCTTGGCCGCCGCGTACCCGGACGTGTTTCCCTGCCCGGTGATGCTCACCTTGGAGCCAATGTTGACGATCGAACCTTTCGTTTCACGCAGCGCATCGAGGGCATGGTGAACGATCGCGTAGTAGTGCACCAGGTTTCGCTCGAGGGATGCTACGAACTCGGCTGGTCCCGCTTCCAGCCCGATACTGTCGTTGACACCGGCGTTGTTGATGACCATGTCAATCCGGCCATATTTTTCCAGCACCGCTTCCACGGACTGCTGGCAGGCGTCAACGCTTGTCAGGTCGGCCTGGATAAAGAAACAGTCCTTGCCCTGCCCGGCGTATTCCTCTTCCAGTGCCACGCCTTCCTCACGGCTGCGGTTGATATTGGCGACCCGGGCTCCCTCGGCCAGCAGGCAGCGGACCACCGCCTCACCGATTCCCTTGGAACCGCCGGTCACGAGTGCGACCTTTCCTTCAAGTTGCAGATCCATGGTGAGTTTCCTGCGGAGAGAGAAGCGGCCTGTTCTGTTACCACGCTGGCAGACTGGTAAAGTAACATGATCAAGATACCCGTGGGTAGCCGCTGCATTCGGAATCGTGGCGGCAGCGGGTTACCGTCATCTGCCTGGACCTGTATCCGAGAAAAAATGATGAAAATGCCTGCTGCTCTCCTGCTTGTGACATTCCTGTTTCCCTCGCTGGCGACGGCTGCCGACGAGTCACCACGTGCCGAGGGAGCCAGCGTGGAACTTGTCAGCGCTGGTTTTGAACTGGCGGATGGGCCAAGCTGGGATGGCAGCTTTGCCCTTTATATTCCCGACGTGCGTGCCAAGCAGATCAAGCGTTTTGTGCCTCGAAGAACCGAGGTCCAACTGTTCCGACCTGACATCGGAACGATCAGCGCCAGTTTCTACAACCATGGCCAGCTTTACCTGTCCGATAATGGTCGGTCCCGGATCGCGGTGCTCAAGGAAGGCACGTTGGTGGCCCTGGCACAGGAAGATCTGAAGGCCACGCCCCCGGCCCGTCCTAATGACCTGGTGGTGGATTCCCAGGGCGGCTTGTTTTACACGCTGACCCGTCAGAACCAGGTGATTTATGTTTCCCCGAACCTCACGCGGCGCGTGGCAGTGGAAAAGATCGAGACTCCCAACGGGATTATCCTCTCACCCGATGGCAGGACCCTTTACGTCTCCTCCTACGTCCCAAAGAAAATATGGGCATATCCACTGACTTACCAGCCGCAGGGTCTACAGGAAGTGGGGAAAGCACGCTTGCTGGCCAATATGGATGAGGGTCCGGAAAAGGGCGCCGACGGGATGACGGTGGACCGGGCAGGCAATATTTACTGCACGGGGCCTGCGGATATCTGGATCTGGAATCCCGATGGGAAGCTGCTGGACAAGATCCCGGTTCCCACGCGGCCAATCAACTGTACCTTTGCGGATGCGGATATGCGGACACTCTACATCACCGCTTTTGGAGGCCTCTATCGCGTCCGCATGCGAATCAGTGGTCGCTCTCCCCATCCGCCGTCCCTGGCCCGCCTGCAATCCACGAATCCCAACCGGCCACCGACCACGATTCCGGAAGGAGTCACCGCAGAACTGGACCAGGTCTATGCCCGCTACGGGAACCGGACCCTGCTGGCGGACCTCTTTCATTTCCCCGTCTCTGCAGATGCTGGCCGCCGGCCGGCGATTGTCGTGGTCCATGGTGGTGGCTGGCTCAACGGCGACAAGACCAAGTTCCGGGCACTCTCTGTCGAACTTGCCCGCCGCGGATACCTGGTGATGGCAATCGAGTACCGGCTTGGCGGGGAAGCTCATTTTCCCGCCGCCATGCACGACTGTAACGCGGCAGTCCGGTTCCTGCGTGCTCATGCCGAAAAATACGACCTCGATCCTGAGCGGATTGGTGCCGTGGGAGGGTCGGCCGGTGGTCACCTTGTCGGGCTGATGGCGGCAGCACCCCACCTGAAAGAACTCCAGGGGGAGGGTGGGAATGCCGATTTTTCTTCCCAGCTGCAGGCGGCCATCGTGATGGCCGGACCGATGCAGATGATGAGTGGCCAGGTGGCCCAGCGGTCCCGCTCGCAACCGGAGATCTCCAATGCCAACAGGTGGATTGGCAAGACCATCGACCAGGCCCCGGAGCTTTACCGGCTGGCTGCCCCCTTCCAGCATTTCAACAAGCAGTCTCCGCCCCTGTTGTTCATGGTGGGCGAGCACGATGTACCGGAGCGGAATGAGCCGTCACGGGAAAAGCTCGCCGGCCTGGGAGTACCGACCGGCGTCAAGATCTATGCCGATGGCAAGCATGGTTGCTGGAACCAGTTACCCTGGTTCGGCACGATGGTGGACGATATGGACAAGTTCTTCAAACAGCACCTGGTGGAAAAAAAGGTCGGGAAAAAGTCACCCTAAACAGGAGACAGTCCCCAGGGAGTCAATCGAGATACCGGCCTGTTGGTACGATCATGGTAAGATGGTCCAGGCCAAGGGACCTGCAGGGAAAAGTAGATGTCGGAAACCAGCACACGGTGTTTGAATCTCCTCCTCTCAGCAACACTCTCGTTGCTGATGGGGGGATCGTTGCTTGCCGATCAGGCAGATGAGCAATTGTTTCGCGACCAGGTTGCTCCGCTGCTTGTGAAGCACTGTTTTTCCTGCCACAACGATACGGACCAGAAAGGGGATTTCTCGCTGGAGACCCGCACGGCGCTGTTCGATAGCGGCATGCTGGAACCAGGGGACCCGGACGGCAGCCAGTTGCTTCAGATGCTGGTCGGCTCCGGCGGCAAGCGGGCTGCCATGCCAAAAGCCCAGGACCCCCTGGCGGCCGAAGAGGTTCAGCTTGTCCGGGAATGGATCCAGGCCGGGGCGGCATGGCCCGAGGGTTACAATATCCGCGAGGCGGTCCCTGCGGACCTGGACTGGTGGTCTTTCAAGCCAGTCCGGCGCCCTGCTGTACCGGTGTCGCCTGGCGACGACTGGTCCCGCACATCGATTGACCGTTTTATCCTGGCCCGCTTGCAAGAAAAGGGACTTTCTCCATCCCCCCAGGCAGATCGCCTGACCCTGATCCGCCGACTTTCCTTTGACCTTACCGGCCTGCCACCGACACCTGCCCAGGTTGACGACTTCCTCGAGGATCCAGCTCCCGATGCTTACGAGCAACTTGTCGACCGCCTGCTGGCCTCACCCGCTTATGGCGAACGCTGGGCCCGGCACTGGCTGGACGTGGTCAAGTACGCTGATACGTGCGGATATGACAAGGACAAGCTGCGGCCCAATGCCTGGCCCTACCGGGACTACGTGGTCCGTAGCTGGAACCAGGACAAACCGTACGGGCGTTTCATCCAGGAACAGCTGGCAGGCGACGTGCTTTTCCCGGGTGACCCGGATGGCATCCTGGGACTTGGATTCATCGCGGCCGGTCCCTGGGATTTCATCGGTCACGTGGAAG
>JAPYUD010000186.1:0-6711 GCA_029936215.1 Pirellulaceae bacterium
CAAGGGATGTGATAAGCAGCAGGTAGGACAGTTTGCTGCAGAAGTGAGAGCGATCCGGAAACCCGAACCATACAAGGGCAAGGGAATTCGCTACGAGGGTGAGCAAGTCAAGATCAAGCCAGGTAAGGCAGCTGTCTAAGAGACGGCAGAGAACCAATACACTCAATCGGTGGAATGAACGATGGGAAACAAGCAAAAGTTTATCGGCAAGCAACGGCAACGGCGCCAGAGGCATGTCCGCGCCCGGGTTCGAGGAAGCCAGGAGAAACCGCGACTGAGTATCTTTCGCAGTAATCGACATCTCTGTTGCCAGGTGATTGACGATTCCAACGGCACGACTATTGCCTCGGCCAGCACGCTCGACAAGAAACTGGTCAAGGAAAACGGTTACGGTGGAAACTGCGATGCTGCCACGGTCATCGGCAAGGCGATTGCTGAAAGAGCAATCAAGGCGGGAGTAAAGCAGGTCTGCTTCGATCGCAGCTCGTACCAGTACCATGGGCGACTGGCCGCATTGGCCGATGCAGCCCGTGAAGCAGGGCTGGAGTTTTAACGAAAGAGAATTTTTACCCGGATCCCAGGAAACCGGGGTATAACCCAATACAAGGACAGATCACCCCGACAGGGGAGACAGGAGCACGGGAGTCGTGGCAACTGATACAACACAAGGTGAATTGATTGACAGGGTCGTCAAGATCAAGCGATGTGCAGCTGTCGTCAAGGGTGGACGCCGGTTTAGCTTCGCCGCGATGGTCGTGGTCGGTAATGGCAATGGGAAAGTCGGCTGGGGTTATGGCAAGGCAAACGAGGTCCCCCCGAGTGTCGAGAAGGCCAACAAGCAGGCCGGTCGCGAGATGATCGAGGTCCCACTGGTCAACGGAACGCTGCCACACCAGATCAAGGGCCAGTTTGGCGCTGCAAAGGTGATCCTCATTCCAGCCGGCCCGGGTACTGGTGTGATCGCAGGCGCCGCCGTGCGAGCCGTTTGTGAAGTAGCCGGCATCACCGATATCCTCACCAAGAGTTTTGGGACCAATAACCCGGTCACGCTGGTCAAGGCAACCATAGAAGCCTTGGGCAAGCTCAGGACCAGGCAGGACGTGGAACGACTACGTGGTGTCACACTCTGACAAGATAAGATCAAGTAACCGGTTACGGCCGGGAAAAGAGGTACTGAGCTATGATGATCCATGATGTCCATTCCGGGATTCGCAAGAACAAGAAGCGCAAGCGGATTGGTCGTGGCCCCGGGTCCGGCCATGGCAAGACGTCCGGCCGTGGACACAAGGGACAGAAATCACGGGCCGGGTGGTCGCGCCAGGCGACTTTCCAGGGAGGTGCCATGCCTCTGGTCCGGCGGATCCCCAAGCGAGGATTCAATAACAAGTTCGCTCTCAACGTCGTGGCCCTGAATGTCTGCGACTTGGATGCCGCTTTTTCAGATGGAGAAGAAGTCAATCCCGAAACGCTGCGAGAACGAGATATCCTCAAGCAACGCTACGATATTTTAAAGATCCTCGGGGATGGCGAGTTGACAAAGAAACTCACCGTCACCGCGCATCGATTCAGCAAGTCCGCCCAGGAAAAAATAGAGAAGGCTGGCGGAAGCATCCAGGTCCGACCTGGCAAGGCCCCGGTCGTTAAAAACAAGATGAAGAACAAGTCGTGAACAGGTTCCGGGTAAGCAGGTAGCCTGGCCTGCGACAGAATTCCCGAACGGTTTCAATTCCGATGGACTGAACGCATGTTTGAAAAACTTCGCGTCATTTTCACAATCCCGGAATTGAAGCGCAAGATCTTCATCACGCTGATTCTGCTGGCCGTCTACCGTATCGGCTACTGGATCACGCTGCCAATGGTCGACCAGGAAATCCTCGCCCTCTCCAATCAGCAGACGGGGGGACTGGCAGACTTTATTACCCGTGTCTCCGTGTTCGCAGCCAGCAACCTGCAACAAGCGACGATCTTCGGGCTCGGTATCATGCCCTATATTTCCGCGTCAATTATTCTTCAGCTCCTCGGGAGTGTCTGGAAACCACTCGAGGAACTGAAAAAGGAAGGCGAGGCGGGACGCAAGAAAATCAACGAGTACACTCGATTGCTCACCGTCGTACTCTGCCTGGTCCAGAGTTTTGCCTATGTGAAATTCTGGCTGATGGCATCGAGCATTGACGGGGAAAGTATGATCCATGAGTCATTCCGTAATGCGGGCGGTACCCTCTCCTTCGGCTGGATGCTCACCGCAGTGCTGATCATGACCTGTGGAACAGTGTTCCTGATGTGGCTGGGAGAGCAAATCGACGAGTACGGGATTGGTAACGGTATCAGCCTGCTGATCATGGCCGGGATCATTGCTGCACTCCCCGGTGCCATCAGCGGACTCCTGCAGGGGAACGTGCGACTGGAATTGACTGGTTTTGGTCGAGGTGTGATCGGTGTGGAGACCCTGATAACACTGGGGGTCGTCTTTGTTGGAGTTGTCGTCGGCGTGGTCTTTATCACGCTTGGACAACGTCGTATTCCCACTCAGAGTGCCAAGCATGTTCGAGGCCGACGCGTCTACGGGGGAACACGCCAGTACCTTCCACTCAAAATCAACCAGGGTGGTGTGATGCCAATCATCTTCGCAAGTAGCCTGCTGATGCTGCCTGGCATGGTTTTTGGTGCCTTACGACCGTTAGCCACTCCCGGTGGAGCAATGTTCAGTATCTGGGACTGGTTGACCGAGATATTCATGCCGGGAACCGGGCTGGTTTATAACTTGATGTATGTCGTGATGATCTATTTCTTCTGTTACTTCTGGACAGCGATTACTTTTAACCCGAAAGAAATGTCGGAAAATCTCAAGGACTACGGGACCTTTATTCCCGGTTACCGTCCCGGGGCGCGGACCGCTGATTACCTGGAAAAAGTAATGGTCCGGATCACCTATGTTGGTGCCGGCTTCCTGGCAGTGGTCGCAATTGTCCCAACCCTTGTGGCCGGAGGCCTTGGTGTTGATATGGCACTGGCAAGTTTCTACGGGGGTACCGGACTCCTGATCGCCGTCAGTGTCGCTTTTGACCTGGTCCAGAAAATCGATAGCCACCTTGTCATGCGGAACTACAGTGGGCTGCTCGAATAGTCTTCTGTTGACAATTTGGGGAGAGATAATTCATCGTGCTTGTTGTTTTTATCGGTCCTCCAGGATCCGGGAAAGGAACCCAGGCCAACCAGCTTTGCCAGCACCTGTCGATCACGCATCTCTCGACCGGTGACATGTTCCGAGCGGCAATCCAGGATGAAACAGAACTGGGGGTCCAGGCCCAGGAGTACATAAACCGTGGGGAACTTGTCCCCGACCAGCTGGTCGTGTCCATGGTGGCAGACGCCCTCGGGAATCCACCCTGTAACAGTGGCTGCCTGCTCGATGGATTCCCCCGCTCGCTCCCACAAGCCGAAGCACTCGACCAGATGCTTGATGCAGAAGGAAAAAAAGTCGACCTGGCCCTGGAATTGAATGTGGATGAAAAAGTGCTGATCGATCGACTACTAGCCAGGAAACGGCCAGATGATACGATCGATACCATCCATCACCGACTTCAGGTCTACAGGGAGCAAACGAGCCCCCTGCTGAACTACTACCGTGAACGTGGACAACTCAGGACCGTCAATGGCGATGGGACTGTCGATGAAGTTCAGCAACAGATCCTGGCAGAAGTCGCCGAAAAAAATACGTAAAAGAGGGGCCGAAAGCAGGCCTTCAGCCCCTTGAAGCAGAAAACAGACAACGATTATACTGACTGTCTTCCCGTGAAGAGAAAATCGACCCCCGGCAGGTAAGAAGAGAGAGATGAAAGTTCGCTCAAGTGTGAAGAGGATCTGTGGAAACTGTAAGGTCGTGCGCCGCAAGGGCCGCGTCTATGTGATCTGCAGTAATCCCAGGCACAAGCAGCGGCAGGGCTGAATTGACCCATTGACCAGCCAGTAGAATAAACAGGATTGAGGAGACAACCAGATGCCGCGTTTGCTGGGTGTAGATATCCCCAATGACAAACCGACCGTGATTTCGCTGACCTACCTCTTCGGTGTAGGCCCCAGGACCTCGAGAGATCTCTGCCAAAAGGCAGGTATCGATCCGCAAATAAAGGCTCGGGATCTGATCGAGGATGAACTGGGGCGACTCGCCGCGCTGCTGGAACGCGATTACACCGTCGAAGGCCCACTTCGACGACAACAACAACAAAATGTCTCACGACTGCGTGAAATCAAGTGTTACCGAGGAATACGGCATCGTCATAGTTTGCCCGTCAGGGGACAGCGAACAAGAACCAATGCCCGAACCCGAAAGGGACCCAAGAAGACGGTTGCCGGCAAAAAGGGTGTCAAGGACTTACGGTAAGTTCAATCCCGGCTACCAAAACGAGGAGTAAACCGGAGTGGCAAAAAAGAAACGACGAGTACGACGCAATGTCACTGTAGCAGTGGCCCATGTGAAAGCGACGTTCAATAATACGATGGTGACAATCACCGACAATAAGGGTGATACTCTCTGCTGGGCAAGTGCCGGCACGTGCGGATTCAAGGGAAGCCGTAAGAGCACCCCGTTTGCAGGACAGTGTGCCTCCCAACAGGCGGCAGAGAAAGCTATCAAGTTTGGTGTCAAGGATGTGGATGTGCGAGTCAAGGGCCCCGGTTCGGGCCGTGAAAGTGCAATCACTGCCCTCCACCAGGCTGGTTTAAAAGTGAAAACGATCGAGGACTGTACCCCAATCCCCCATAACGGCTGTCGCCCACCCAAGAAACGGCGAGTTTGATTTAGCAGTACAACCACTGGATGGAACGTACCGCTTGTTTGGTCCACCATAACCAAGAACCGCACCCCGCGTTAGGATGACTCGCCAGGGGCCGGGATGTTGATCTTCTACGGAGATTTCTCAAATGCATATTCGATGGCGCGGACTTGAACTACCCAGTATCGTGGAATGCGAACAGGAAACCCTGACTGCAAACTACGGGAAATTTATTGCTGAACCTTTTGAGCGAGGATGCGGCGTTACCGTGGGTAACAGCCTGCGTAGGATCTTGCTCTCAAGCCTGATGGGGAGTGCTGTTACGCAGATCCGTATTCACGGCGCTCAACATGAATTCACAACCATCCCTGGTGTCCTTGAAGATCTCACCGATATCGTCCTCAATGTGAAGTCTCTTGTCGTCAAGAAACACAACGAGGGGACAAGTGTTATTACTATCGAAAAGAATGAAGCCGGGGCAATTCGCGGAAGTGATATCCAGACAGAAGCAAATGTCGAGATCATTAACCCGGACCACGTGATCGCAACGCTTACCGAATCGGTTCCCTTCTTCATGGAAATGGTCGTGGAAAACAACCGTGGCTATGTACCTGCCTCCGAACAAGTCTCGCAGGACCAGGAAGTAGGCATTATTCCGATCGATGCCGTTTATAGTCCTGTCACCCGTGTTCGCTACCACATCGATGAAACACGTGTTGGGCAAAAAACGAATTACGACAAGCTCACACTCGAAATCTGGACCAATGGTTCCACCCATCCGGAAATGGCACTTGTCGAAGCTGCCAAGATCTTTCGCAAGCACCTTAATCCCTTTGTCCAGTACTCGGAAATGGGGAAGCAAGTCCATGCAGTAGATCGAACAGTAACAAGTAGTGCCGATGCAGAAATGGATGCCAAGCTGAATATGCCTCTCGCAGCACTCAACCTCTCCGTGCGAGCCAACAACTGCCTGGAATCGGAAGAGATCAATTTTGTCCGAGACCTCGTCCAGCAGACCGAGGATCAACTCCTGGAAGTACGAAACTTCGGTGAAACAACCCTTGTCGAAGTCCATGAAAAACTGGGCGAACTTGGCTTGCACCTTGGAATGCGGGTCCCTCCGGTTGCCTGATTAACTTGTCCGGAGTCCTGGAATCAAAGCCGGTTCCATCCGCGAGAACAAAACCATGAGACATAGACGACGAAGCCGAAGACTGGGACGTAGTTCAAGCCATCGACGTGCGCTGCTAAAGAACCTCGCCAGTGCACTTTTCCTGACCCACCGGGAGTATTATCTCGACGAGTATGGTGAGGATTTCGATACGCTCTCCCGGAACTTGCCCCGGCGACGACTCTGGGTACTTAACGTTATCGAAAACCCGCCTCGACGGCGTGGACGGATTGTGACGACGCTCCAAAAGGCAAAAGAAGTGCGGCCGTTGATAGAAAAGTGCGTCACGATCGCAGTCAAATCGCTTAATAGCAAAGACCAGTCAGATGAAATCGGTGACGGGATCTCCAAAACAGAGAATCCTGAACAGTGGCAACAATGGGCCGAAACACGTGCCCCCTATGTGACCGCCCGCCGCCGATGCCTGAAATTACTTGGTGATAAAACAGCCGTTGATGTCCTGTTTGACTATGTCGCACCGGAGATCATGAAACAGGAACGGCCAGGTGGATACACGCGAATCGTTCGGTTGCCTACACCTCGACTTGGTGATGCAGGTATCCAGGCGATTCTCGAGTTCGTAGGTTTTGAAATTGAACGGGATAGAATTACTAGTACACAGGAGCCAATTATGCCAGAGTTTGATGAAGATATTGTTGATGGTTCGGAAACTGACGATCTTGGTAGCAGCGACAGCGCAGAGGCCGATGACGCCGGCGCTGATGAAGCTGTGACGGATGCTGCCGCTGGTGACGACGCTGGTGCGTG
>JAPYUD010000187.1:0-6680 GCA_029936215.1 Pirellulaceae bacterium
CGAGGTCCTTGAGGATCATCTTCAGTGGGTCAAGTTCTCCGGGATCTCCTGGTCGGCAGACGATTCCGGATTTTACTACAGCCGTTACGACGAACCGGCCGAGGGAACGGAGTTCAGTGGCACCAACCATTACCAGAAACTCTTTTTCCACACGCTTGGCCAGCCCCAGTCAGAGGACCGGCTGATTTACCAGCGTGAGGACGAAAAAGAATGGGGTTTTGGAGGCCATGTCTCCGAGGATGGTCATTTCCTGGTGATCAGCGTCTGGAAGGGAACACTGCGAAAAAACCAGCTCTTTTACAAGGACCTGGAGGACCCGGACGGGGACGTGGTCGAGCTGATCTCGGGCTTTGATGCTTCCTATGATTTCCTTGGCAACATCGGCAGCAGGTTCTGGGTCATGACCAATAGCGAGGCACCCCAGCGGCGGGTGATCTGTATTGACATCGAGCATCCCGAGCGGGAGGAGTGGGAGGAGATCATTGCCGAACAGGAGGAGACGCTCGAAGAAACCTCCATGGTAGGAGACAAACTGGTCGCCAGTTACCTGCACCACGCGCATTCCGAAATCCGGGTCCACGACACCGATGGCAAACTGTCAAGAAAGGTCCGCCTGCCAGGGATTGGCAGTGCAGGCGGATTTGGCGGCCGGCAGGATGAGAGCGAGACGTTTTACACCTTCAGCAACTACACAACTCCCGCCACGATCTACCGCTACGATGTCTCGAGCGGGCGGAGCAGCATCTACCGCCAGCCGGACGTCGACTTCGATCCTGGCCGTTATCGCACCGAGCAGGTCTTTTACGAGAGCAAGGATGGAACACGGGTACCGATGTTCCTTGTCTACCGAAAGGGAATGAAACGCAACGGCCAGAATCCAACACTTCTTTACGGTTACGGCGGCTTTGACATCTCGATGACCCCTGGTTTCTCCGTGACCAACCTCGTCTGGATGGAAATGGGAGGAGTCTACGCGGTCGCCAATCTCCGTGGCGGGGGCGAGTACGGAGAGCGATGGCACGAGGCTGGCATGCTGGACAACAAGCAGAACGTGTTTGATGACTTCATTGCCGCAGCCGAGTGGCTGGTGGACGAGAAAATTACCTGCCGGGAACGACTGGCGATTCGAGGGGGGAGTAACGGGGGCTTGCTGGTGGGAGCGGTGATGTCCCAGCGGCCACGTCTATGTGCTGCCGCGCTTCCGGCAGTGGGGGTGATGGACATGCTCCGTTACCACAAGTTCACCATTGGCTGGGCATGGGTCTCGGAATACGGTTCCTCCGACGATGCGGCCCAGTTCAAGAACCTGCTTGGTTACTCTCCTTACCACAATCTCCAGGAGGGCAGCTCCTACCCGGCGACGCTTGTCACCACGGCCGACCATGATGATCGGGTAGTACCGGGGCACAGTTTCAAGTTTGCCGCCGCGCTCCAGCATGCCCACCATGGCAAGGCCCCGGTCCTGATCCGCATCGAGACAAGTGCCGGGCATGGTGCGGGAACCCCAACCAGCAAACGGATTGCCGCGGCCACCGACATGCTTGCTTTCCTGGCCAGGAACCTGGACATCCAGCAGGTACCGAAAGCGTCCCCTGAACCCGAGTAATCGCCGAACCTGATTTCCAGCATTGAGAGCACGACCATGAAACTTGGATTGATTAACTCTGCCTGGGTCCAGGCCAACCAGCCAACAACGTTTGGACTCCAGAAAACAAAGGAAATCGGTTTTGACGTTGTCGATATTTTCCTCGACCCCCTCGATACCGATGTGAAAGAACGGCGGCTCATCAAGGACGAGTGTGACCGACTGGACTTGCCAATCGTATCCATCTGCTGCGTCGCGGTAGGCTTGATCGATTTCAATCCCAGCGTCCAGCAATTTCACATGGACCGGACGAAGGCTTTCCTGGACCTGGTTTACGAGTACGAGGCTCAGAACCTGCTGCTGGTGATTGGCGAGTACATCTGGAACCAGGAGGTCATCCCGCCGGAAGAACAGTGGAAGACCGCGGTTGAAAACTGTCGCCGGCTGGGAGACCACGCGGCCGACCTGGGGATCCAGATTGCCCTGGAACTGGAACCGTTCCCACTCTCACTGGTCAACAGCGTGAAGACGATGTCCCGCTTCATTGACGACTGTGACCACGAGGCGGTGAAGGCGAACATTGATATTTCCCACCTGCTCCTTGCGGACGTCGCTCCCGAGGAACTCCAGCAACTCCGGGGCAAGGCGATCCATGTGCACATCTCGGACTGTGACGGCAAGGTCCATGGAGATCTCCCACCGGGACGGGGAGTGGTGCCCTTTGAGCCCTACCTCGAGCAGATCAAGGACCTGGAAATCGACGGAACTATCTCGATCGAGCTGGAGTACTCACCCGAACCAGCCAAGATCGTGGAGTGGATAGAGGAAGCGTATCGAGAGACGGACAAGTTGATGCAGGCGGCCGGCTTGCGTGGTTAGGACCTCCGGAAGGAAAAACGCCATGACCGATTCATCTCCCACGGAGCTTGACTACCTGCCACAACTTCCCGCAGGGCGGGACATTCCAATTGCCTGTATCGGATCCGGGTTTATCATGGCCGACTGTCACCTGGTCGCCTACCGGCAGGCGGGATTCAACCCACTGGCGATTACCTCCCGTACTCTCGCCAACGCCACGTCGGTTGCCGAGCGACACGGGCTGACCCCTTACGAGGAGATCCCCCGGATGCTCCAGGAGAGTGGTGCCGAGGTGGTCGACGTCGCGGTCCCTCCCGACCTGCAGCATGACGTAATCCAGCAGGTCATCTCCAGCGGCTCATCGGTTCGCGGCATCCTGGCACAGAAACCACTGGGGATGGACTACCAGCAGGCCCGCGAGATCGTCACGCTCTGTGAAGATGCAGGGATCGTGCTGGCGGTGAACCAGAACATGCGATACGACCAGTCGGTCCGTGGGTGCCGGGATCTGATCAAGCGAGGAATGCTCGGCGACCCGGTACTGGCCAGTATCGACATGCGGGCGATTCCCCACTGGATGCCATGGCAACAGCGGCTCGGCTGGGTAACGTTACGAATCATGTCGATCCATCACCTGGATACTTTCCGCTACTGGCTGGGAGATCCAGAGCGTGTCTACTGCAGTACGCGGCCGGATCCCCGGACCGAGACACTGTTTGAGCACCAGGACGGGATCTGTCTTTACATCCTTGAGTTTGCCAATGGCGCCCGGGCCACTGCCTGGGACGATGTCTGGGCCGGCCCGGCACGCGAGGGGGCTGGAGCGGATATCGGTATCGGCTGGAGAGTGGAAGGAACCGAAGGAATGGCACGGGGGACAATTGGATGGCCCTCCTATCCGGAACGGACCCCGAGCACGCTGGACTATACAACGATCCACGATGACGGCCAGTGGCACTCTCCCCGCTGGGACGAGGTCTGGTTTCCAGATGCCTTCGTGGGCACCATGGCCCAGTTGCTCATCGCCCTGGAGACCGGCAACGAGCCAGAGATCGGTGGACGAGACAACCTGCATACGATGGCACTGGTGGAAGCCTGTTACCGGTCCAGCAGCGAGGGGCGGGTGGTAGAAATCCAGGAGATCCTGGAGGGGTAACCGTCGCTAGGACACCTCCTGGACACTCACCATGTTATGCGCCAGCGGATCCAGCCCGGTTCCGGTAACCAGCACGATCAGGTCCCCCGCTTCCAGGCAGCCATCTTCCTGTCCCCAGACAATCACCGCCCTGCGCAATTCTTCCTGGTCATCCAGGGGGACACCCGAGAGCGGGATAATCCCCCAGTAGAGGCAGAGTTGCCGGAGTGTCTCCACCGAGTTGCTGATCCCCACCGTGGGAATAAAGTCTCGCTGCTTGGCCTTGATCCTGGCCGTGTTTCCCGAGCGGGTTGCCACGATCACCAGTCGAGCATCAAGTCTGTCGGCAATGCGGGCCGCGCCATAGACGATGGCTGCAGTGACCGGGTGCACTCCCTCGGCAAACTGCGGCGGGGTCGAGGGGGGCTGGTCCGGCAGGGCCTGTTCGGTATTGAGCATGATACGGTTCATCACGGAAACCGACTCCACCGGGAACTCCCCGATGGCAGTCTCCCCGCTCAACATGCATGCATCTGCCCCATCGAGAATGGCATTGGCCACGTCGGTAACCTCTGCCCGCGTCGGCCGGGTGGAATGGTGCATGCTGTCAAGCATCTGGGTCGCCACGATCACCGGCCGCGAGTACCGCTGGCAGCAGCTGATGATTCTCTTCTGTGCCATCGGTGCCTCGGCAAAGTCGATCTCGACGCCCAGGTCGCCACGGGCCACCATGATTGCGTCAGCGGCAAGCACGATCTCTTCGAGGTTTTCCAGTGCTTCACGTTTCTCGATCTTGGCGATCACCATCGCCCGCGACTGGTGCGTGGAGATTAACTCCTTGAGCTCGTAAACTTCTTCGGGACCACGAACAAAGCTCAGTCCCACGAAATCGACATCACTCTCGGCAGCCCAGACCACGTTCTCCCGGTCCTTGTCGGTGAGCGCCGAAACGCTCAGCAAGACCCCTGGCAGGTTAATACCCTGGCGACTGCGAATCGGCCCTGGCTCAATCACCCGTGCCGTAACCTGGTCGGCGTCACGCTCGACAACCTCCATCCCGACCGTCCCGTCTGCAAGCATCACCCGGTCCCCGACCGCCAGCTCATCGATCAACGGTGGATAGTTTGTCTCCAGTTCCCCGGCCGTCGTTGCCTCCCCGCTCCGGACAAACTGGAATTGATCACCCAGTCGACACTCGAGCGGGTCCTCGGCCAGGTCTCCAAGCCGGATTTTTGGCCCAGCCAGGTCAACCAGGATCCCGATCGGGAAGCCACGTTCCTGTTCAATCTCGCGGATGAAACTCACTACCTGCTGATGTTCTTCGCGGTTTCCATGCGCCATGTTGACACGGAACACATCGACTCCCGCATCGACAAGCCGGGCAAGCTGCTCGCGAGTCTTCACCGCCGGTCCAACCGTGGCAACGATCTTTGTCCGGGCTCTTGGATTATTCGACTCGGTCTGTACCATCGTGGCACCTTTATTGACGCCCCGGGCAGGCTAATTGAAAATAGTAACGAGGGCCACCGGCCAGCGTGTTGTATATCGCTTTTCCCAGCGGTGGGAAACCACTGCCAGGAAGATACATGAGCAGGGCTCTCTTTTTCACCCCGGACACGAATGATGGCTAATTCTCCAGTTCCCGATGTGCAAGAAAAAAAGACCGGCAGCCGCCGCTTCCTTCGTGCGGCCGTGATCAGCGGCATCGTCACATCACTTTTGACAACACTGGTTATCCTGCTCATCAACCGGGAACGCCTTGGCCAGGTGGATCAGACACGCCTCCAGGAGGCAGAGAAACACTGGCAGATGGCACAGATCGACAATTACGAGTTGGAACTGAGCGTCACCAGTCGGCAACGGGATGAGTATCTAATTGTGGTCAGGGAGGGGGATGTCACACGGATCGAGCTCAATGGGCGTCCGCTTCGACGACGCCATGCCTTCCAGTCGTGGGGAATCGAGGGGATGCTGGAGACGATCGGTCGGGATATCGATAATCGAAACCGTTACGAGCGGGGCGAACGCGGATCCGAGGTCTGCAATCTCTACCTGCGAGGCCGTTTTCACCAGCAACTGGGCTACCCGGAAAAATACATTCGCATGGAACGCGGTGGACAGGCGTTGAACCCCGCGATTACCTGGGAAGTCACACGCCTCCGTATCCTCCCCCGGTAGATAGCCAACCCCTTCCGGGAATACTAGAATTGAACCACGACAGGTCGCAGTGGGGCGTCAGCCTCCCCTGTTCTCTTCTCATCTTTTTTTGAGTTCCCGTTGGATGGGTTACTGGCACGAGAAAGTTGTCGTTATCACGGGCGGGTCCTCCGGTTTCGGACGCTCCCTGGCTGGCCGTTTTGCCGGTTCGGGAGCCCGGGTGATTATCGCTGCCCGCCGCCAGGAAAAGCTTGAAGCAGCCGCCCAGTCGATCGCCGGAGAAGTAACTGCACGGACTGTCGACATCACCTGCGACGAGTCGGTCCAGGAACTGGTGGACGGCATCCTCAAGGACGAGGGACGTATCGATGCCTGGATCAACAATGCGGGCCGAAGTAACCGGGGACAGGCAGCGGAAACAACGAGCCAGGAATTCTCCGAATTGCTTGACCTTAATTTCCTCGGAACCGTTCGCTGCAGCCGGGCCGTGATTCCTGCCCTGGCCAGGACCCGGGGACACCTGGTGAATATCGGCTCGATCGCATCGTTGATTGCCGGCCCCCACCTGGGCGCCTACCCGGCAAGCAAGTTTCCACTGACTGCCTACAGCCAGCAACTGCGAATGGAACTTGCTCCACGGGGCGTCCATGTCCTGCTGGTCTGCCCCGGCCCGATCGCCAGGAGTGATGAAGATGATCGGCACCAGCGGCAAGCGGAAGGTTTGCCTGCTGCAGCACAGCTCCCTGGTGGTGGAGCCCGGCTGAAACAACTCTGCCCGGACCTGCTGGCTCGCAAGATCATGAAAGCCTGCCAGCGCCGCAAGGCCGAGCTGATCACGCCCTGGCATACCAAGGTGCTCGTTGCCATCGCCCACATCTCTCCCCGGCTCGGTGACTGCATCCTCAACTTCGATACTCGCCGGGGTTGATGCCGCATCTCCAAAGG
>JAPYUD010000188.1:0-6669 GCA_029936215.1 Pirellulaceae bacterium
CGCCTAGGTAGTCGGCAAAGTCCTCCCGCACGGTATGCACATCCGGCAGGAACGACGGTAATTTCCCTTCCAGGTCGTCAGGATTGATGTCCCAGTATTTTTTCCCCGATCCTTTCGTCCACTTGCGGTGAACCAGGGTGGGGCCGAACCAGTAGCAGAAAGGCTTTCCCTCGGGATTCGCGTCCAGGAAAGCCTGGAAGTTGCCTGCCACCTCTTCAAGCAGCACCTGCTTGGCCGCCTCGACATCCATCCCCTGCGCAACCATCTGCGTCACGTTCTGAGAAAACTGGTTGTATTTCTTTCCGGCCTTTTCAAATCCATACAATCCACTTCCGTACGGTGCATCCCGTGGCGCACCGGGACTCCAGACCTTGTAGGTTTCACCGATGTGGTAACCTGCATCTCCAAGCAGCAGGGGGTAGGAGGGGATGGCAGGGTCCCAGATCGCTCCCTGCAGGATCGCTCCCTGGCCGGTTCGGAAGAAGTACTGCCCCGAGAGCAGGGAACTGCGACAGGGGGTGCAGGACGGTGCTGTCACGAATGCGTGTTTGAAGAGTACCCCGTTACGGGCCAGGCGGTCAAAGTGAGGGGTCCTGACTACATCGTTGGCACTTGGCCGGCTGTCCAGCTGGGCATAGGCACTGGCATAACAGCCCCAGTCATCGGCAAAGGCAAACAGGATGTTCGGTCGATCCTGTTCTGACAGTACCGGTGCCGGCGACAATAAGGCCAGCAGGAGGAGGGCCTTCAGGAGGTATGTCCGTGTGCTTGTCATGACTCCAGCTTTCCACCGAGAGAACAAAAGGGCATCGGCACGTCACCCTCATCCTAGCTGTCGATTTCCGAATGAGAAATCCTTTCATGTTGAAAGTCTCTCTTTTCGTTCAGGGATGTTCCCCGAGTCCCTGCAGGCGATCCTGGATGTCGGTCATGCCGGGCTCAAGTTCCAGTGCCGACCGGTAGTGTCTGCGGGCAGCGTCCGGGTCCACCGCTTCGAGCCTTTGTCCAAGTTGCCCGTGAATCACAGCCAGGTTGAACGAGGCATCGTGATCTTCGGGAGAAAGTCTGAGTGCCTGCTGGAAGGCATCTCGAGAACCTTCCAGGTCCAGTTTTTCGGCCAGGGCGATTCCAAGGTGGTAGTGCATATTGGCGTCGCTTTTGTCCAGCTCGATTGCCTTGCGGTAATGAACCGTGGCCTCGGCGAAGCGTTTCAGTTCAGCCAGTATCATTCCCAGGTGGTGCAGGGCCTGGGCGTCATTTGGCTGGAGTCTTGTGACCTGCTGCTGGCAGGAGAGTGCTTCCTCCAGTTGCCCTGCCTCGACCAGCAGGCTGGAGAGTCGGCGCAGGGTATCGATATCATCGGGGGTCACCCGTGTTCGCTGGGAAAGGTAATCGATGGCAGTTTCAATCCGGCCCAGCTGTCGCATATAAGCCGCTGCGATCGAGAGTGCTTCGGGGTCGTTGGGAAGCTGCTCCAGGACGGAAACGGATAACACCCCGGCTTCCATGTGCTTGCCGGACCAGTTAAGTACCTTTGCCAGGTTGCGTCGTGCCCGGGCATGATCGGCCTGGTCGACAGAATCGAAAATCCTCCGGGAGACCTGCTGCCGGGCCTGCTGATTCCATTGCTGACCGGGATTCCACCAGCGGTCTGTCTCCAGTTTCTTGATGATTGTCTCGGCCAACAGACGATGGCCCTCGATGGTCGGATGCACATGGTCCAGGAAATAATCAGCTCCCACGATGGAATGCCCGTTCTGGTCCTGGCAGCGGCCAGCGAGAAGTTCTTCAAAATCGACAAGGGGAACGGACTTGTCATCGGCGACCTTCCGGACAGTCATGGCGAGTGTTGTGAGAGCTCGCAGTGGGCAGATATCTTCATCCCGCGCCTGGCGAAAGTGAACAAGCGCCCTGGCATGCTGCCCGCAGGCGAGGAGTGCCGTGGCTAGCCGGAAGTGGGTCTCGGCGTGGCGATCGTCAAGGGCGACTGCCTCCTCCAGGAGTCCGACCGCTTGTTCCCACTGTCGCTGGATTGCCAGTCTGCTCGCCTGGTCGACAAGTTTCTGCCAGTGCTGCTGGTCCTGTTCACTCAGCCCATCACGGTGCTGGCTCTTGAAGGGTGAGAAGTCTTGCAGGTTGCTGGCCGGGGTGACAAGCAGCAATGGGACCTTGCGGCTGCGGGCCAGCTGGATGATCCTCCTGAGGTTGAACTCGAAAAAAGAAAGTACCTGATCACGACGCCGGTCATCGCGCTTGTACGAGCTGGGGCCAACCGTGTGATTGAGTATCTCGTCGACTTCCCCGGGCAAGGAAACCTGCTGGCTGCTGTTCCCGGAGGGAGGTTGAAATCCCTGGGAGAGGAGCGTGAAAAGACGACTGTGAGCTGCCAGAAGCGTGGCCTGTTCAAGCAGCCGCGAGTGGTCCTTCCAGTTGGGGAAAGTGACGTCCTCGAGAAACTCGTTGTGGCCGGTATAGATGATCAGCAGATCCGGGTCCATTTCGAGTAACTGCTCGGTGACCGCGGCCACCCGGTAACTGGCGTAACTGATTCCCCCGGCGTTGATCACTTCCCAGCGATGTGCCGGATCGGCCAGCGGCAGAAGTTCTCTTAGCCAGCCGGCAAAAGAGGTGGTGTCGTTGTAGGGCCGGCCATAGGTCGTGGATCCCCCCAGGCAGAAAATCCTGCGAGTCCCGGTTGCCTTGGTTTCGGAGAAGGACTGGGAATTGAAATAGGCCAGCTTGTTCGTGGCCGTGGTCCTCCTGGCTGGCTCCCGCGAGTCCTCGACGAAGAGTGGCATGGCCCCGGAAAAACCGGAGAATGGATCCTGCTGCTTGATGAGCGGCGTGACTCCCGCCAGCGCCAGCACAAGTTCCAGGGCAAGGAAGAAACAGCCTGTCACGACCAGGGCAAAGACAACTTTCTTCCAGGTCCCCACTCGTGACTGGCCCGGTCGCTGCGGGCGATCTGTTACTTTGTCCCCAGGCATAGCAACTGGCCGTTTTCAAGCGAGACGTACAGTCGTCCCCGGGCCACGGCCATCCCATCATGGACCACGGTGGCAGGGAGTTGGATTTCATCCAGTTGCCGACCGTCCTCGGTTGCATGGATGCGCAGTAATTCGTGCGAGGATTCCGCATCGAGGCGTCCTGCCACATAGAGCCGGTTTCCGGCCACGACCATCGCGCGGGGCCGGGCCTGCGTCGTCATGGTGATCGACCATTCCTTGCCCTCGGATTTCAGGGGAACGTGGAAGAGTTTTCCCTCTTCAGTGAGTTCACCATTTCCGCCGTTCACCTTGGGAGAGGAATAACCGAAAGTCGCCGTTGGAGTGATCGACAGCATCTGGCCGGCCGGGCGGTTGCTGGATGTCCATCCCTGCAGCCCCTTGCGGATGGCAATCGGCCGCTGGTACCAGGCGTCGTTGAGAAGTCCCAGTCGTCCTCCTCGGAGGAGGGTACTTGAGCTGGGACCATTCTTGCCCGTCGCGGCATCGAATTGCCAGCTCGCCATCTGGACCTGCTCGCCCTCGCCACTGAGGATATCAGGGACCCCCGGAAATCCCTCTGGCCGGGCCGACCAGGCAAGTTCTCCCGTGATCGGATCGACCGCCTGGACCGTCAGTCCTCCATCGGAATTGGCATGCCGGCCGACGTTGTAATAGGCCACGCCATTCAATGCCATCACGCCTCCGACGACGGGCCAGGGAGATTCCAGCTGTCCGTAGGCAACGATCCGCCGGTCACTGGGGGCTGCTCTTCGTCTCCACGCGAGCTGGCCGCTTGAGGCGTCTATCGAGTAGACCCATCCATCACGGCAACCGATCAGGCATCGTCCCTGTTCGATCGTGGGGGGACAGTCGATCCGACCGCCCGAGGAAAAAGTCCAGGCAGCTTTTCCGCTTTCCGCATCCAGCGCATGAAGCTGTTGCTGGTCCGGCACGGCGATAAAGACGATCCCGCCGGCAATCACCGGGGCCGAGAGCCTGCCACCAACCCTGTGAACCCACTCGTCGGCAAGAGCCAGGGAGGATTCATTATTGGCAGCCTCCTTCCCCGGCGTGGGTGCCAGGCTGATTTCCCAGGACTGCTCCAGCTTGTCCGGCCCGGCCTGCTGGATGGCCCCGCTGCGTCGGGTGTCGTGGCGGTAAGTGGGCCAGTCCTCCGATGTCACCGTCAAACTGGAACTGGCATCGTAGGCGGGTCCACGCTGGAGTACCGGGAGTTCTTTCTCCGTGGCCGACACGCTGTTACTGGTGAGTCCCAGGAAACCGCGGATCATCGGGTAGCAGCCACAGGCATGTGGGAATGTGTAAAGCAGGCCGTTGGCTGGCAGCATGCTGGCCTGGGCGCAGGAATTACGAGCGGCTTCGAAATGCTCGTACTTGCCGGTTGCCAGGTCAGCAAAATCCATCGAGCCGCACATGAAGAAACGGGTGGTGGCAACATCCACGCTGCAGCGATGCTTCATGTTGAAGTCGGAGGGCTGGATAACTCGCTTCTGGACCTTGCCGGTTTGTGGGTCGAGTCCCTCCCAGGCATACTGGCCACTCTCCTGTGTGTCAGCCGTGTGAATCCAGAACAGCCCGTTCATGGAAAGAACTTTCTGGTAACTGCCCCCGTGGCCGATACGTGGATAGGAGTAGTCCCAGAGGTGTTTGCCATCGACCGCGGAAACACCGTGGTTCCCCTCGTCACCGGCCACGACCAGGATGTCATCCTGGACCAGGACCAGGTCGGGGGATCCTTTCGACCACTCGGAGATCGACTGGCGGAAGACCTTTGCTCCATCCGCCAGGGAGAGGGCGACCAGGAAGGAGCCCTCGCCACGCCGGCTCAGATCATCATGGCAAAAGACCTGCCGCTTGCCGGCAACGGTTCCCACCACCAACTGGCGATGGTCTTTGATTGAGAGTTCCTTTGACCAGAGGGTTTTTCCAGTCGTCGCCTCGAGCACGGAAAGCCCTGTTTCGGTTCCGACCACGAGCCTGCCGTCCACGTGGAGCAACTGGTAGATCACCATCTTGGGATCTGCCGAGAAGTCCTCCAGCGGGTTGCCGGTATCTGCATCGAGGGCAACCAGGTGCCGGCCTGCATTCGTCGCGTAAACCCGATCACCCACGCTCACCAGTACCGTGGTTGTCCCCTTGCGTCGCCAGAGCGGTAAACCGTTGAAGGCATCCCGGGCAATCAGCGAATCCTGCCTTTTCAGCTTCCCATCTACCATCACCTCGTCCTGGAAGACGTAAACCAGTCGCTCCCGGGATGCGACAACGGTCGGGACGGACTGCTTGCGATGGCCCGTAGGCCAGTTGGGGCCTGCAACCCAGCGAACACCACGGGGGACACCGATCTGTTGATCACGTGAGACCGGGTTGGAGGTGGCGTCGTACTTGTTATGAGTCCAGGTATCCATTGCCTCCGGCCGGGATTTGACGATCCGGGCCCAGAGTCCATTGTCCTTTACGATCGATGCCCCATCGATGCCAGCCTTTTCCAGTTGCTGCTTCAATCCGGCAGCACTCAGTTTTCCTCCAGGCTTCGATTGGCCGATCCAGGCAACACCTCCCGGGGCCAGAATGCGAAGGACTTCCTTGAGATCAAGGCCGGCATCAAGCTGCTCGCCGAGCTGGTCGACGACGACCAGGTTGACCAAGTTGGATGAGTGGGGAAGGTGTCCGAGAGATACGTGCTCGGCAGTGACCATGCCCAGGAGATGTTGGTCGGCGATCCGCGCGCGAATCACCTGTACCAATTCACTGTCTGGCGTGAGGAGATTGACGATGTGTTTTCCGCCATCAGAGAGCAGGAGCGGAAGAGCCGTGTCCGTGTTGCCCAGGTAGACGCAGAGACCCCGGCGCTGGTCCAGCGTACTGCTGAACTGGTCGGCAAGCTGGCTGGCTTGTTGTGCCGTCGCTGCTGGCGTGGCCAGTAACCCCACCAGCAGGAAAAGCAGAGCGAGACGGGGATGGACTACTTTCTGCATCATCGCGATAGTCCTCTTGTCAGATTATCGTTTGTGGATCAGTCGTCACCCACAAGATAACCGATCCGTACGGACAAAACAGCATTCTCCTTTGGCGTCCGTGAAAGACTGGCCAGGAGACCGTGACTGCGGATAACATGAAAGCGGCCGGTCGTCTTTGAAATCATGAGGATTCAACGTGATGAAGAAGTTCTTGCTGCTGAGCGTACTTCTCCTGCTACCCATCCAATCCACCCTTGCCCAGCAGGAACCGGCAGCGAAGACGACGGACAAGCCAGCAGCGAAGGAAGCGGACAAGCCAAAGAACCTGGATCTGTCTCCGAAAAATGCCAAGCTGGAAACGGGTGCTATCCAGTTACTTCATTACTGGTTTGCTGATGCAGACAAGTGGATGGAATACGCGGTTTACGTCCCCAGGTCCTTCAATCCAGCGGAGAAGGAAAAAAAGTACCCGACGATTTTTGCTTTGCATGGCCTCGGCCATTCCGCAAAGGGAATCCTGCTCTACCCCGGCTTTAAAGAGCTGGCCGAAAAACACGGCTACATCCTGGTTGCTCCAAGTGGTCATGGCCCGGCCGGCTGGTATGGCAGTCGGGGATACCAGATACCGGGCTCCCGTCCAAAGAACCTCGGTGAATTGAGCGAGAAGGATGTACTCAACGTGCTTGAGCTGGCACGTCGTGATT
>JAPYUD010000189.1:0-6663 GCA_029936215.1 Pirellulaceae bacterium
GAATGTGTTCCTGGTCAAGGACGAAGTCCTTTACACTCCCGAGCCCCGCAATATTCTGCGTGGCGTCAGCAGGGGCATGGTCATGGAACTCGCCTCGGAGCTTGGTCTCGAGGTGCGGGAGGCCAACCTGGGACGTTACGAGGCGTTACAGGCAGACGAGATGTTCTGCACCGCAACGACGTACGGGATGGTTCATGCGGCGAGCTTCGAAGGGCAGCAGGTGGACGACGGGAAGGCGGGTCCGCTTTTCCAGCAGATCCTGGCGGCATGGAAGGAGCGGGTAGGAGTTGATTTTGTCCAGCAGGCACATGATTATGCATCCCAGTTACCCGCCTGGCAGGAAGCAGAACGTGGCGGAAACGCGACGCTTTTACAGGAGTAAACGATTCATGGTATTTCGATCCTGGAGCGTGTGGATGGGAGCGGTCGTGTTGCTGGGTGTTTGGCAGTCGGGATCCGCGACCGGTCAAAAACGAGCAGCCATGCCTGAAATCGTTGCCCATCGTGGCGCGAGTTATGATGCCCCGGAAAACACCCTGGCGTCAGTCAACCTGGCCTGGAAACGCAAGGCACCTTCGGTGGAAATCGATGTCTACCTCTCACGTGACAAGCGCGTTGTTGTCTACCACGACAAGACAACAAAGCGGATCGGCGGACGGGACCGAGAGGTCAAGGATCAGACGCTTGAAGAACTTCGCCAGCTAGATGTCGGTAGCTGGAAGAGTCCGAGGTACAAGGGGGAGCAGGTGCCGACGCTGGAAGACGTCCTGGAAACTGTACCTGCCGGGAGCCGCTTGTTCATCGAGATCAAGGCGGGAGTTGAAATTGTTCCGCATGTCGTTGAGATGCTAAAACAATGGCGACACACGCACAAACGAGCTGTGGTGATTGCCTTCTCATTTGATGTTGCTAGTTCCATCAAAAAGGCTCTGCCAGACATTCCCGTCTACTGGCTGGTGAATTTCGAGAGGTCCAGGCAGGACGGAAGCTGGGTGCCGGAGGTGGATTCGGTTATTCGCCGGACAAAGGAGGCGGGCCTGGATGGTCTCAATACGAACTATACGCCCCTGTTGACCAGGGAACTTGTCGCCCGTGTTCATGCTGAGGGACTCGGGTATTACGTCTGGACAGTCAATGATCCAGCGGATGCCAGGACCCTCCGCGAGATTGGAGTTGATGGGATTACCACGGATCGTCCCGCCTGGCTGAAGCAGCAAATGCGAGATGATAGGTAAGGCTCGAAAAGCAAGACGGCAGGTACGCCTGGCATGATAGGATGGTCACGCTGGTCCTTCTGTGTCGAAGTTCATCATGACATTCAGATCAAATACATATCAGCCGTTAACAGGAACCGGCCTGGTAATGTCGCTCCTGCTGTCATGGGCTGTCCTTCCGATGACGGTGGCGGACGGCATGGAACCGGATGCCGCCTTTGGCAGGGCAGAGGTGGAATTTTTCGAGAGTTCCATTCGTCCACTTCTGGTTAAACACTGCTACAAATGCCATTCGGAAAAGAGTACCCCACTGCGGGGAAATTTCCGGTTGGATGACCGCCAGCATCTTGTCGCGGGCGGAGATCTGGGTATTGCAGTTGTGCCCGGAGAACCCGATGCAAGCCTTCTCTGGACGGCACTCGAGTATGCCGACGAGGATTTACAGATGCCCCCGGAGGGAAAACTCCCGGATCGGGAGCGGGAAGCGATTCGCAAGTGGATTGAGCTGGGACTTCCAATGCCCCCGTCCCGCGATCAAAGCAGATCGAGAGGAAAAGAAAAAAGGGAACCCGGCCAGTTGCATTGGTCTTTCCTGCCGCTGGCAAACTCGTCGCTCCCCCCGTTCCGTAGCGACGAATGGATTCGTACAGGAATTGATGTTTATATTTCCCGGAAGCACCGTCAGGAGAGGCTGAGACATTCCCCACCTGCTACCCGGCGCGAGCTTGTCCGGCGTTTACACTTTGACCTCCTGGGACTTCCCCCGTCGTCAAAGGACGTCAGTGACTTTCAGGACGATAGTTCTCCGGATGCCTGGGAGCAGCTTGTTGACCGGACACTGGCATCCCCTCATTACGGGGAACGTTGGGGACGCTACTGGCTCGACCTGGCTCGCTATACCGATACCACGGCATCCTGGCTGGTCAGTACCGGCAAGGCACATCTTTACCGGGACTGGGTGATCAAGGCACTGAACGATGATCTTCCATATGACCAGTTCGTGATAATGCAGCTGGCCGCGGACAAGAACCCGGTCGCCAATCCGGAGGACATTGCCGCACTCGGGTTCCTGGGGCTCAGCCCAACCTACTGGAAGGAACCGCGACTGGCGAAGGAAGTGATCCGGGAAATTGTGGCGGAGGAATGGGAGGAAAGGATCGATGCGGTTGGAAGGACCTTCCTGGGCCTGAGTATCGCTTGTGCACGATGTCATGATCACAAGTTCGACCCGATCACGACCCGGGATTACTATGCCCTGGCGGGTGTGTTTGCTAGTACCCGTCTGATCGGACGGTCCTTGCTGCCGCCCGAGGAGGCCCTGGTGGTGGAGAAAGCCCATCTGCAAGTGGGAAAACTGGAAGGGCAGGTGGCACGTCTCAAGGAAGAGAAGGAGCAAGGCCCGGAGGATCAGCAACGACTTGTCTCACTGCAGGCGGAAATCAAAAAGCTCAGAGAAACCACTCCTCACTATGACCGTCCATTGGCCCAGGGGGTGGATGATGCCAGCCTCTATGTCCTCGACGACGGCCCCGACCGAACACGGCTCGATTACCGGGTAGGTGAGTCGCGGAATCTACCCGTCTTCCTGAGAGGAAACCCGGCGACACCGGGTGAACTGGTAGAACGCCGCTTCCTGGAGGTCTTTGCCGGTGAGAATGCCCAGCCATTTCAGCACGGTAGCGGCAGGGGTGATCTGGCCAACTCCTTTTTCTCGGACTCTCCTGCCCTCGTCGCCCGGGTCATCGTTAACCGTATCTGGATGCATCATTTTGGCGAGGGGCTGGTGAGAACCCCGAGCGATTTCGGCCACCAGGGTGAGCATCCGAGCCACCCTGACTTGCTGGATAATCTTGCCCGGCGTTTCCTGGAGCATGGTTGGTCGATCAAATGGCTGCACCGAGAGATCCTGCTTTCAGCGACCTACCAGCAATCGGTCACCTTTGACGAGTCCAACGAGCTAAGTGATCCGGACAACAAGTACCTTTGGCGGATGAATCGTCGTCGACTAGATATCGAGGCCTGGCGGGACACGATGCTCTCGGTCGCAGGCATCCTTGATCTGCGTATGGCCGGGTCGGCAGAAATACTCGGGGGGGCCGAGAATCGGCGGCGGACTGTTTATGGCCAGGTCGCCCGCAGGGACCTTGATGCCGTCCTTCAGATGTATGGTTTTCCACCACCGATTTCGCACAGTCCCAAGCGAGAGGTGAATATCACGCCGATGCAACAGTTATTCGTTCTCAACGGGGAATTTATTCGCCAGCGAGCCACGGACCTGGTCCGCCGCCTGCAACCACCCAAGGACAAATTTTCGGAAGAGATCGTGAACCGGGCATTTCAATTGCTGTACCAACGTCCTGTAGAAAAAGTGGAAATTCAGATAACACGGGAATACTTCCAGCACTCCCAGGAGGATGCGGGGGAGGCAACATACGGTCGATGGCACCAGTTGTTCCAGGTCTTGCTGGCTGCGAACGAGCTTGCTTTCGTTGATTGATTAACGGGAATACCGATGGAAAAAATAATTCTCGATCGACGGACGATGATCCAGTCGCTGGCTGGTGGTGCGGGAACACTTGGTCTTGTCAGCCAGTTGTCTGCTGAGCAGCCGAACAGGCCCCATCATCGCGTTCGTGCTCGCCGCGTGATCCAGCTCTTCATGAACGGAGGGCCGTTCCAGGGTGACTTCCTGGACCCCAAGCCACTGCTGGAAAAATACGAGGGGCAACGGCCGTCACAGGCAGACCTGCGGACCGAGAGGGCCACGGCGGGCCTGCTTCCCTCGCCTTTCAAGTACAGCCGGCACGGAGAGAGTGGACTGGAAATGAGCGAGTTGTTGCCTGGGCTGGCACGGCATGCTGATGAACTCTGCGTGCTCCGTTCGATGTATACCGACAACCCGAACCACGGTCCGGCCTTGCTCTTGATGAACAACGGCTCGATCACCCCCACGGTTCCGAGTATGGGAGCCTGGATGATGTATGGCCTTGGTTCGGAGAACGAGAACCTGCCCGGTTACGTGGTGCTCTGTCCCGGACGTCCGGTCCGCTTCTCGATTCTCTGGAACAGCGCCTTTCTGCCATCGAGGTACCAGGGGACCTACATCAACCATTCGTCTCTCGAACCAGAAAAGTTAATTCCCTACCTGAGGAATACCACGATTGGCCGTGAGCAGCAGCAGAGGCAACTGCTCATGCTTCAGCAGCTCAATCACCGCCACCTGGAAAAGCGCGCATCGGATCGCCAGCTGGAGGCGAGGATCGCTGCCATGGAGACTGCCTTCCGTATGCAGTTTGCTGCCAGTGAGGCCTTTGACCTGGCCGGCGAGACCGCCGCCACACGCGAGGCGTATGGTAAAGGACATTTTGCTAACGGCTGCCTGCTGGCTCGTCGACTTGCCGAGCGGGATGTGCGTTTCATCCAGGTTTACCATGGAAATGGGCAACCCTGGGATACGCATAATGACCACCACCAGAAAAGTCGGGAACTGGCCGGGACCATGGACCGGCCGGTTGCCGCGCTGCTGGACGATCTGAAGCAGCGAGGAATGCTGGAGGATACGCTGGTCATCTGGGGAGGTGAATTCGGTCGTACACCAACCACGGAAAATGGTAACGGGCGAGACCATAACCACTACGGGTTCACGATGTGGATGGCCGGTGGCGGGGTCCGTGGTGGAATGTCGTACGGCGAGACAGATGATTTTGGCTTCAAGGCGGAGACGGACCCGGTGCACATCCATGATCTGCATGCCACCATCCTGCACCTTCTGGGGATCGACCACGAACGGCTTACCTATCGTTACGCGGGAAGGGATTTCCGACTGACCGATGTGTCGGGAAACGTTGTCAACAAGATTCTCAGCTGACCCAGGGGAACTACGATCGAGGTCCGAGCTCGTCGATGGGTTTTCCGTCACTGAGCATGACCGGGACGGGCCGGCCGGAATAGTCCGGAAACGCCAGGTTCTGGAAGTCGACGCCGAGGTGCTTATAGATCGTCGCCAGGAAATCCCCCCGCCCCACGATACGGTCAACGGGATCCTCGCCACGGATATCGGTGCGTCCCACAACCTGACCCGGCTGCATTCCTCCACCGGCGAAGAGGATCGAGGTTGCCCGCGGCCAGTGATCACGGCCAGGTTGCATTGTTCCGGCCTCGGCACTTCCAATCCGCTTGCCGGTGCTCTTTTTGTGACTGATGCGTGGGGTGCGTCCAAACTCGCCGGTGACAACTACCATCACACGGCGGTGGAGTCCTCGGTCGTAAATGTCCTCGATCAAAGCAGCCACGGCCTGGTCGAAAAAGGCAAGCCGGTACTTGATGGCCTCGAAGCAATTTGCGTTTACCGCATGGTCATCCCAGTTCCCGACTCCACCGCAGAGTTCACCGCTGAACTGGGCAGTTACCAGGTCGACGCCGGATTCAACGAGTCGCCGGGCCAGAAGGAGTTGTTGTCCCCAGCGATTACGGCCATAACGCTCGCGGGTCTTTTCGGTTTCTGCCTGGATGTTGAATGCCTCGGTGGCGGTGGAACTGGTGAGCACGTTGAAGGCCTGCTGTTCAAAGGTGTCGAGGGCATCCATGCGGTGGAGGTGGTCTGCCGTGGCCTTGAACTGGTCGAGTTGTTTGCGAAGGTTAATGCGGCGTCCGAGCGTCGCCTTGTCGATCCCCTTGGTCTGGGAAATGTTGTTTACCGAGAAGTTGTCCGCATTTGGATCGTCGTTTATCCCGAAGACATCGTAGGCGTTGCCCAGGTAGGACGGGCCCAGGAAGTTGACAGGGCCGACACCGATGTAATTGGGGAGCTGACGTGCCGGGTCGTAGCGCAGCCGGTGCGTGATCGAGAAGAGATCGGGGTGAAGTGGTTTGCGACGCAATACGCGCTCGGGAAAACCGGTCAACAGCTGGTGTGTTCCCTGTTGGTGGCAAAAACCACCATGGGCCATGGAGCGAAGCAACGAGAAACGGTCAGCAACACGGGCATGGTGAGGCAAGAGCTCGCAGAGTTGCATTCCTGGCGAGACCGTATCGATCGGGTTGTAAGGTCCACGGAAATCGCTGGTCGAATCAGGTTTTGGGTCATAGGTTTCAAGGTGGCTATGACCGCCGGGCAGCCAGACCAGGATGATGGCGGTCTGGCTGGGGTGGGGCGATGCCGCCCCGGCTCGTGTTTTAAGCAGCGCCGGTAGTGAGAGACTGGAGATGCCCCCGAGTCCAACCCGCAGGATTTCACGTCGGGAAACGGGTGCCAGGTGATTCATGAGAATCTTCACACGAGGGCGGGGGTAAACGAGCTTCCCTCTATTTTGTTGTGATTTTCGTTTGCAATCAATGCATATTTCACCCGGGGGACGAAGTGAAACTCCGCGGGGCCTTGGGAGAATCGGGAAAAGTCCTGTATTGCCAAGAATGGGCTATACTCGGGTGGGGAACTGACGGGCCCTGA
>JAPYUD010000190.1:0-6660 GCA_029936215.1 Pirellulaceae bacterium
GTATGTCAGTCGCCGGGGGCTGGAGCAGATGCTCGATGAACATGCTGCGGGCCGCCGCGATCATAGCCAGCGGCTCTGGTCCGTGTTGATGCTTGAGACCTGGATGCAGTGCTGGTCAGTGAGCGGGATGGCTTGATTCAAAGTAGACAGGCCAACGGCAGAGGGGCGCCAGTCGCCTGGCAGTCCGGGGGTCTGGGGCCAGCACAAATCCGTCCTCACTATCGAGTTCTGCCAGGTCGATGTCGCCGACAACTCGCCATTCCTGCTCCAGTCTCCAGTCGATCTCGGAGATTCCCTGGAGGCTCCGGGCTTTCTGGAAAAAGGGTCGCCAGGCGGGAAGCAGGCTCTGCCAGTCATGCTCTTCTCCGTAAATAACCTGCTGGGCTCCCTTCTGCACGAGCCAGTCGAGCCGCATGGCGATCGCGAATGGAAGGAAGTCCCAGCGGCGTCGATGGTGGCGATAGACCCGCATTTCCGGCCACCGGTCTACCGGGATCGCTGTCAGGCAGACCACCGGGGTTGCCTGGCGGATAGCAGCGGGCGAAGCGAGGATCTGCTGGTGGAGGATGATCCTCTCGAGCACGCATTCTGCGGAACGCTGCCGGGATGGGTCTGCCATCAGCAATTCTTCGAACCATGCAGGACCAGTTTGTCCTGGCCAGGGGCCATCACATCGCCGGGTCCAGTGAGCCAGGAACTGTCCATCAAGGCGAGCTGGTATCTCATCGACTGAATAAACCGGGGCTGAGGATGGAATCCCAGGAGCGAGAAACGAACAGGGTAACTGCCTGGGAGGGGTAGGGAGGCGACTAGTTGTGGTGACGTGGATTCCAGACATTCGTGTCGCAGCAGGTCCTCTGGAAAACCTCCGCTGGACCAGTTCAGCAATATTTCCACGTGGCCGTATCATGAGCAGATGAAGTGAATCTGCAGCGGCGATGAGTAACCGATCTCCCGGTGAATAAGAAGCCAGGGATGAGGAACTGCATTCGGCTTGGAGCGGAGGGCTTACCCAACTCCGCCAGGACGAGGGACTGTGATCGTCAAGGCAACCAGTCGTTCGTTCGATAAGCCAAGTCCCCAGGTGTTCTTGCGGACGAGGAAAATCGAATTGCCAGGATTGTACTCCCAGGCTCTGAGGACAGGCGAGCAGGAACCGTGCTGTTGTCGTTCCCGTGACGGTGAGTACAGACTGATGTCGCCTGGCGGACAAGCGACAGGTATGCCGAAGGGCCTGGAACCAGCGATCCTGGTCGTCCCAGGGACGCTCCAGCCGTGAACTGCTGATGGCAGCAACTTGACCAGTGGGAATCCCTGAGGGGCAAAAGAAGAGGCGGTTGCCGATCCATTTTCTGAGTCGCTCTCCATGACGGATTGGCAGGTTGAGCAGCAGGACGACACCCTGGCTGGAAAGCTCTAGCAGAAACCGGGCTCGCGATAGCAATTGACGACGAGAATCTCCTTGGCGGCCGATGGCCGATGCCATCCATGAAGCTGCGAGCCAGGGAAGCAGGTCGAAAGCCATCAGGCGTTTGGACTGAATCCAGGTCGCCTCACCATGACGATCGATCATCCATGAAAAGGCGGATTTGATCATCCTCTGTATCGTATCTCCTGGGACAAAACGTGGCTTTTCAACTATGGCCACGCCAAACGGATACGATGCTGCCTCTGGCTCATCCGGGCAAGTCCCTGACAGCTGCCCGCTGGTCACTGCGTGCCAGGCTCAGAAGGGGATTGCCGGTCTTTGCCTACTGGCTTTGCGAGAGGGCAGTTTCGGCTTCCAGGATAGGTGCCACGAGCAGGTCAATTTCCTGCATTTCCTGCTCATCAAGCTGGCGCTGAGGAGGTCGGGGCACTCCGAAATCGAGACCGGTCTGCTTGATGCCGTGCTTGAGCATGCTGACATTGTAGGAGTCATTGTCCCGTGACCGGTAGTATTCAATGGGCAGCAGGATTTCCTGCAGTCGCAGGGCTTCTTCCCATTCTCCGTGTTGCATCGCCGCATGCATGGCAAGGGTCAGTCGCGGGCAGATGTTCCCTGCACCGCTGGTGTACCCGGGAGCGCCTGCCAGCGCGTAAAAGGGTGCAAATCGTTCAGCGGTACCACAGAACCAGTCGATCCGTCCCTGGTCAGCACGGATCACGCGTGTGAAAGCATCCATGTTGTTCACCGCATACTTGACACCCACGAGGTTTTCGTGATCGGCAAGTTCCAGCAGCAGTTCATCGCTGGGCAGGTCTCCTTTCTTGTAGACCATCATCGGCAGCTTGCTCTGATCGAAAATACGCAGCAGGTGATCGCGGGCCCCCGCATCCGAGAGATAGGGAAAGCTGAGCGGCATCACCAGCCCGGCATCGGCCCCGGCGGCGTGTGCCTGGTTTACCAGTTCGATCGCATGCTCGGCATGGTACCCGGTAGGTGCGACGACAACGGCGTCATCCCCGACCGAGTCACGAACCATCTCGATCACCGAGATGATTTCGGAGGGCCGGAGCGCGTGGAACTCGGCACTCCCGGCACAGGGAAGAAACACGCGGATGCCAGCCTCGTAGCTGCGCGCCATCAGACGGGCCATCGGCTCCAGGTTCAGTTGTCCTTCCGCGTCGAAAGCGGTAATGGGGACAAGTTGGACAGTATGGAGTTGTTCTCGCTCGATGGTCATGGCCTCATTGTCCGTTTGGAGATTCACTGCCTGCTGGCGAAAGACCCTTTTGCCCAGCATAATGTGGCTCAATACCAGTGTAGCACGTTTGCCATTACTCGAGTTGAAACAAGGATTTCCGGGGCATGAGTATCACGATCACGGGGCTGACAGTTCGAGATATCCGTTTTCCCACATCCAGCGAGCTGGATGGTTCGGATGCCATGAATCCCGACCCCGATTATTCCGCGGCCTACGTTACTCTCCAGACCGACAGCTCGCTGCTGGCCCATGGCCTGACATTCACACTTGGCCGCGGCACCGAGCTTTGCACCGCCGCGATTGAGGCACTCTCTCCAGCACTCGTGGGACGTCGCCTGGAGGACCTGGTTGCTGACATGGGGGGGTTCTGGCGGGAGATGACAGGAGATTCCCAGCTTCGCTGGGTCGGCCCCGAGAAGGGTGTCATCCACATGGCTACCGCGGCACTGGTCAATGCGGTTTGGGACTTGTATGCCAAGGTGGAGGAGAAACCTGTCTGGAAGCTGCTTGTTGATATGACGCCAGAACAGCTCGCCAGTTGTATCGACTTCCGATATATCACCGATGCGATGACCCCCGGGCAGGCACTGGAGATTCTCCAGCAGAAATTTCCCTCGCGGGGTGAGCGAGAGCAACAGATGCTCGAGAGTGGGTACCCCTCCTACACCACCTCGGCGGGTTGGCTCGGATATTCGGATGACAAGCTCCGCCAGCTCTGCCAGGAAGCGCTCGCCCAGGGTTGGTCGCATTTCAAGATCAAGGTGGGGGCCGACCTGGAGAATGACAAGCACCGCTGCCGGATCATTCGCGAGGAGATTGGCTGGGAACGGAAGTTAATGATGGATGCCAACCAGGTCTGGGATGTCGACGAGGCGATCGCCAACATGAAGGAACTGGCTGAGTTTGAACCCTGGTGGATCGAGGAGCCAACCAGCCCGGATGATGTCCTGGGGCATGCTGCCATTGCCCAGGCGATTGCACCGATTGGCGTGGCGACCGGCGAGGCCTGCCAGAACAGGGTGATTTTCAAGCAGCTCCTGCAGGCCGGAGCAATTTCTTTCTGCCAGATCGACAGCTGTCGCCTCGGGGGTGTCAACGAGATCCTCTCGGTGATCCTGATGGCTGATCGGTTTGGCGTGCCGGTGTGCCCGCATGCAGGGGGTGTTGGGCTCTGCGAGTATGTGCAGCACCTGGCCCTGTTCGATTTTATTTGCGTGGGAGCATCACTGGAGAACCGGCTGATCGAGTACGTGGACCACTTGCACGAACACTTTGTCTACCCGGTCACGATCCGTGACGGTCACTACATGCCTCCGCAGGCTCCCGGGTACAGCATCACCATGAAGGAAGCGTCACTGGACGAGTACGCGTTTCCTGGTGGCCGGACCTGGTCGCAAGAAACCTGAAACGAGCCGGGACGAGTCAATCGTTTTCTTCAGTGCTTATTTCCGGATTGAAATCGGGAACCTTTTCCAGCTTGGGCTTGATCGAAACCGTTTCCCGTCGTTCGACAAAGATGGTCTCGTTGAAGTGGTAATAACCGATCCGCTGGATAACGACCTTGTTTTTCCCTGGCTTGACATCAATGGCCAGCGGCGTGCCGTTACCATACTCGACTTCCCTGTCATTAATATAAAGATCGAATCCCTGCCGTTCACTGACTGGCCAGTCAAGCACGATCTGCGTGGGCCGTGACAGGAACCATGCAAGCGCGACAAGTACGAGAATTCCGGCAACCGCCAGCAGGCTGGCCAGTGGCGAGGCCTTTTCCTCTCGGCGCTGGCGTTGTTTAGGGGAGGGGTGGTTGGCCATGATCGAGATCGACTCGCTGCCCTCGGGCCGACTGGTTTCCAGGTTGACATCATTGAGCGAGCTGTTCTTGTCCTGGAGATTAACGGTCGAGGCAACCTCCACGGCAGCGGTGGCCTCAAAGGGGCTGGACATCTGGACGGTCTGGTCGGCGTTTAGGGTCCCCACCGAGATCAGGGCCAGCGTGCACGTCTCCATCGACTCGATTACCTCGCCCATCGTCTGGTAACGGTCCTCCGGCCTCTTGGCCACCATCCGGCGAAATGCCCTGTCCAGCAGTTCCGGGATATCAGTACGCTTGGCGCGCAACGATGGGATGGGATGGGTGCGATGGGCCATTAACTTCTGGATTGCATTTTTTCCAGCGAAAGGTGGTTCATCGATGAGGATGCGATAGAGCGTGCATCCAAGGCTGTAAATGTCGGCACGCAGGTCCACCGTGTGCACGTCCTCGGCCTGTTCCGGAGACATGTAGTCAACCGTGCCAATGATCTGGTTGTGTGCGGTCAGGCTCTCGGAGCTTTCCTTTTTCTCGTCATCGGTTTTTAGCGAAACGAGGCCGAGATCCAGTACCTTGACGATACCGCTACTGGTCACCAGCAGGTTATGCGGCTTGATATCACGGTGAACGATCCCCTCGCCGTGGGCATACTCAAGTCCCCTCGCGGTCTGGATGATGTAATCCACGGCGACCGGCACCGGCAGCGGGCCCTCGTCTTCCACAATGGCCGCCATGTCCCGCCCATTCACGAATTCCATCACCAGGAAGAATGTTTTCTCGTCCTTGTCGGCGTCAAAGGCCGTGACGATGTTGGGATGGACAAGCCGTGCTGCCGCTTCCACCTCGCGGTGAAACCGGCGTAGCCGCGTTTCCGAATTGGTCAGTTTTTCAGAAAGTACCTTGATGGCAACATCGCGTTTCATCCGCCGGTGGCGAGCCTTGTAGACGACCCCCATGCCACCGCGCCCGATCTGTTCGAGGATGACGTAATTGCCGAGGAGCAGCTTGTTCTGCTGTCCGCTGCAGATCCTTTCTGCCTGGTGAGTAGTTAGTTTTTCTTCTTTCACCAGCCAGCGGGCAAAGGACATCCCATCGGTTGGCTGCTCGTCCCTGGAAATCCCCTCGCGCAGCTTCTGGATTTCATCCAGTTCGATCAGGCTACTTTCGGCCAGGTTTTCAACGAATTGTTTGAGGTTGATTTCCATGAATCGATGAAACGAGTTCGACAGGTTGAAGAACGGTTACGTCCGTCCGGGCTCACTTTAGAGTATACGGTTCCAAATGGTAGGCAAGAATGGGTTTTCCTCAAACCCCCCGTACCATCTGAAGTTGCCCCCCCGTACGATGACAGGCTGGTAATATCCGTTGTAGAAAAACAGGTAGTTTTTTCGCTCTTTTGGAGAATCGATCGTGGTATTTGACAGCCAGTTGCAACGCAAGATCATGGGCCAGTTTGCTACCGGGGTGACCATTATCACGATGAGCAATGGTGGTGAGACATGGGGAATGACCGCAAACGCGGTGACCAGCGTGTCACTTGATCCCCCCCTGGTGCTGGTCTGCGTGGAGACAGGGAACCAGACCCATCCTCGACTGACCGAGGCAGGCTGTTTTGCCATGAATATTCTTTCTGCCGAACAAAAAGACCTCTCCGATCGTTTTGCCTTTGCCGGCCCCAAGGACTGCTCGGGGCTGGAAGTGTTAACTGCTGCCACCGGCGCACCGATTCTGCCAGGCACATTGGGATATGTGGATTGCCAGGTTCACGAGGTGGTTACTGCCGGCGACCACGATATTTTTCTTGGTGAAATCGTTGCCGGAGAGTTTTTTGAAGGCGCCCCGCTGTTGTACTTTGGCGGCGGATACCGCACTCTCGCGGCGAATGAACCTAGCGAGGAATAACGAGGGTGACCTTTTGCTCTTCCAGTCGCTGCTGCAGGTATTGCAGGGCACGATCGAGTTGCCTGTCCTTGAACTCCCTGGGATTGGGAAGTGGATCGGGCTGGGGATCGGTCAGATCCCCTTCACCGGTTTCGGGTTGGTTTTCGCTTGGCTCTGGATACGTTCCAGGTGAAAAACTATACCGGTAGCGGTAATCACGATACAGGCTCCATTCTTCTTCAGTGAAAACAACCTCGAAGTTCTTGTCCGGGAGTATTCCCC
>JAPYUD010000191.1:0-6644 GCA_029936215.1 Pirellulaceae bacterium
CACTTGCCCGGCGAATGTACCTCGACCTGGTCGGACTCCCCCCCACGCTCAGGGAACAACAGGAGATCCTCGACGAATCCTCTCCCGGTGCTTTTGACGATCTTGCCAACCGGCTACTCGACCGCCCGGGATACGGGGAACGCTGGGGACGACACTGGCTGGACCTTGTTCGTTTCGCGGAGACCAACGGCTACGAGCGGGATGCCATCAAGCCCCATGTCTGGCGGTACCGGGACTACGTGATCCGTAGCTTTAACGAGGACAAGCCGTACAACCGCTTTATCCTCGAACAACTGGCGGGAGATGAGCTGGAAGATGCCAGCACCGAGACACTCGTTGCAACCGGTTTCTACCGGCTTGGCCCCTGGGATGATGAACCCGCAGATTTTGCCGAGGATCGCTTCGACCAGCTTGATGACATGCTTAACGCAACCGCCCAGACCTTCCTCGGGATCACGCTCGCCTGCGCCCGCTGCCACGACCACAAGTTCGAGGCTTACACGCAACAGGACTATTACAAGTTGATCGCCATCGTCAATCCACTCACACGGCCCCAGGAAGGACGTGGAGACCGGGATTCTGCGGCCGGCTCTACAAAGCAACAGGTGATAGTCAAGCAGCGGGATACGGCAATAGCCAGTCAGGAAAAGATCTTTTTCGACACTTCACGGAAGGCAACAGCAACCTTTCTTGAACAGCTCAAATCAAAAGAGGTCGAGAGTGACCTTCCTGAAAAGACAATTGAGGCCCTGGGAATTGAACAGGAGAAGCGCAGTGGCGACCAGCAACAGCAGATACGCAGCCAGCTGGCAAAGGTCCTTTCCACGCTGGCCCCCTGGCTCGACGATGACCAGCACGCCCAGTGCCAGGTCGCCCTGTCAGAGATCGAGCGGTTAAAGAAAGAGACACCCGACCTGCCCCGCGGCTACTTCTTCGTGGAACTCTCTCCCGAGGCCCCACAAACCCACCTGCTGGTGAGGGGCAAGGCGAGTGCGCCGGGCCCGGTGGTCCAGCCGGGTGTTCCCACCGTTCTGGTCTCCTCGCAGCCTGACTTCCTCGAACCCTCCGGGAAAACGACCCGGCGGCGGCTGACAATGGCCCGCTGGATGGCCAGCCCGGAAAATCCGCTCACCGCGAGGGTCATGGTCAATCGCGTCTGGCAACATCATTTCGGGGCGGGCATCGTGCGAACACCCAGTGACTTCGGCGTGATGGGAAGTGCACCAACGCACGAGCAACTTCTTGACTGGCTTGCCGACTGGTTTGTCAACGAGGGGGAGTGGTCGCTGAAGAAACTCCATCGCCTGATCATGGCCAGTAACAGCTACCGGATGAGCACGACCAGGAACGAGAAATACGCTGCCCGGGATCCGGAAAACAATCTTCTCTGGCGGAAGCCCTACCAGCGCCTGGAAGTGGAGGCGATACGAGATTCCATCCTGGCGATCAGTGGAAAACTGGACCGCGCCATGTACGGGCCGAGCATGTACCCGTTTGTTCCTGCCGAGATCCTCGAGGGACACGCCGACAAGACATCGATCTGGCCGGAATTCAAGGAAGCAGACGCAAACCGGCGGACGATTTACGCCTACGTGAAACGATCCATGATCGTTCCCTTCCTGGAAGTGATGGATCTTTGTGATACCACCCGGCCGGCACCCAAGCGGCTGGTCACCAGCGTGGCTCCCCAGGCGCTGACGATGTTCAACGGTAATTTTGTTAACCGCCAGGCGGGCTATTTTGCCGAGCGGCTTTTGAAAGAAGCGGGCCCCAACCTGTCCGACCAGGTTCAGCTTGCCTACCAGCTGGCGCTCTGCCGAATGCCAAGCCGACAGGAGAGCTCGCTGATGCTGGAATTCCTTGCCAGCGAGACGGCCAGGCAGGGAGAGGACAATGAGAACCTGGAATCGGGCGAGGCCCGGCAGCTGGCAGTGCGGCAGATGTGCCGGGTGATCCTTAACCTGAACGAACTGGCTTACACGGATTGATGTCCTGTGGAGATAAAACCATGTCCCCCCTGCACCGTCACTTGACGCCCAACCAGACTCCCTGCCGCCAGACTCGGCGGCAGATGTTATGGGAAACCGGGGCCGGGTTCACCGGGCTTGCACTCGTGGACCTGTTGAGCCGCGAGGGCTTCTTCAACCGATTGCGCGCTGATGAAAAGGAAAAGATCCAGGGCCTGCTGGCTCCCAGGCAGCCCCACTTCAAGCCCCGCGCCACACGCTGTGTCTTCTTTTTCATGAACGGCGGTCCCAGCCAGGTGGACACCTTTGATCCCAAGCCGGCGCTGGAAAAGTACCACGACACCATGTACGAGGGTCCGATCAAGGTGGGCTCCAATGGCCGACCGATTGGCTACCTGATGAAGAGTCCCTTTCCTTTCAAGCAGCACGGGGAGAGCGGCCTGCCGATCAGCAGCCTTTACCCGCAGCTGGCCAGCCATGCCGATGACCTCTGCGTGATCCGCTCGATGTATACCGACACGGCAGCTCATGCCTCCGGATGCATCCAGATGAACACCGGCAAGGTAGGTATTGGCAGCCCCAGCCTGGGTTCCTGGGTGAACTATGGCCTGGGGACCATCAACCAGGATCTTCCCGGGTACGTCGTCATGATCGATCCCCGCGGGGGTCCCATCGGTAGCGCCTCGAACTGGAGTAGCGGCTATATCCCGGCGGCCTACCAGGGAACCCACTTCCGGGCAGGTAAATCACCCCTGCTGAACCTGCAGGATCCACCCGGCGTGACCCGCAAGGGCCAGCGGCGGAGCCTCGACCTGCTCAAGCAGCTCAACGAGCAGCACCGGGCTACGCGGAAGGGGGAATCGGAACTGGAAGCCCGCATTGAATCGTACGAGCTTGCCTTCCGCATGCAGTCCGAGGCCCGTGACGTGGTCGACCTGGCCAGGGAAAGCAAGGCAACTCACCAGCGCTACGGGCTTGATAACCCGCGGACGGAGGACTTTGGCCGCAAGTGCCTGATCACCAAGCGGCTACTGGAAAAAGGAGTCCGTTTTATCCAGCTCTATTCCGGCGGGGGACACATTGAGGATACCTGGGACGGCCATACCAACTGCATCAGCAACCACAAACTCCATGCCGGGGAAACAGACCAGCCCATGGCAGCCTTGATGCAAGACATGAAAGACCAGGGGCTCTGGGACGAGACTCTGTTTGTCTGGGGAGGTGAGTTTGGCCGCACTCCCACCAGCGAGGGAATCGGCAAGCCCGGCCGCGACCATAACTGGCACGGCTTCAGCATGTGGCTGGCCGGGGGCGGTGTGAAAGGTGGCCAGGCGATCGGCGCCACCGACGAGCTCGGGTTTGACGGGGTCGAGCGGAAAGTGCACGTCTCAGACCTGCATGCAACGATCCTGCACCTGATGGGACTCGACCATGAGGATCTCTCCTACTTCTACCAGGGACTGGACCAGCGACTGACTGGCCCGGACGAATCTCACGTGGTCAAGGAAGTACTCGCCTGACCAGTAATCCATCGAGATCTCCCGAGCCCCGATCGGACCTGTCCTGTCACGGTTCTCAGTTCTCGTCGGTCATCGCTTCCATGATATTGACCGCATGGTCCCGAACCGCACGATAAGCTGCAAGTGAAGAAGTAAAAGCAAGATTCACAAAAGGTTCCATCCGGTCCCGGCTTAGATCACTGATGTGGCTGTTGCGTAATTCCTTGACGCTGCTGGTAATCTCCTTTGCCAGGGAAGCAACGTTGGGAGCGAGTTCCGTTTTCCGCTCTTCGTAGGCGCTGAAAACAAGATCCAGGTACTGGGCAACCAGATCATGAAGCGAGATGAGTGCGCTTCGCTGTTTCTCGCCAAAATGATGCCCCTGCTCTCCTAGCTTGAGTTGAAATTTCTGGATACTGGCAAGGCAATCGCTAATCGACTCGTATTCGTCAGCCATTCTTAACTGCTGGCGTCCCTCTTCGATCACCCGGTGTGGAATGTTGCCGGAAAGCAGGCTCGTCATGAAAGTGACAAACTCATCCTGCATGGTGTCGAGATCCTCTTCCAGCTGAAACAGATTTTTCACGCGTTTCGGATCGGGATCATCTTCGCCGATGGACGTCTTCAACCAGCCCATCATTTTCTGGCAGCCATCTGCCATCCGCAGGACTTCCACACGCGATTGTTCGATGCCAACCACTGGTGTTTCGAGCATGCGCACGTCGAGGTTTGTCAGGCGGGGTTTTTCCTTGACCTCCCGGTCCGGCACGATTCGTGTAAGCATGCCTGCAACCAGATGAGCAATGGGCAGGAACAGAAGCGTATTGGCAATGTTGAAAATTGAATGCGTTGCCGCAATCGCCGCAGTGATCTCTGGAAGCGTTTTGGCGCCTTCCGCGTCAATGACCACGTGAGTCACATCGGCACCGATCACCCAGGGAACAAATTTCACATAAGCAAAGAAGAACAGACTAATCCAGCAGACGCCAATCAAATTGAACAACCCGTGAAAGTACGCAGCACGGCGTGCGTTGGTGTTCGCCCCGATCGATGCGAGCAGCGCAGTAATCGTCGTGCCGATGTTCTCACCCAGAACCAGTGCTGCGGCCGTTGGATATTCAATGACGCCGGTGAGCGCCAGCGCGATCGTGATGCCCAGCGTGGCAGAGGAAGACTGGACCATCACGGTCAGGATGCACCCGGCCAGCATGCACTGCATCATGCCAAGAACCGTGTCGGCGCTAAAGCGACCAAACCATGCTTCAAAAGCGGGCAAGTCCTTGATATGCGAACAGGCATCCTTCATCAACTCGAGTCCGAAGAACACCATCCCAATGCCCATCACGGCCATTGCGATATAACGCACACGATCCCCCTTGGAGAATAAATAAGCAAACGCTGCCAGGCCAAGGATCGGCAGTCCGTAGACGCCAATCTTGAGAACGAGAATCCAGCCGGTGATCGTCGTCCCGATATTGGAACCCATGATCACGCCGATGGCCTGCATCAATGTCATCAGGCCGCTGTTTACAAATCCAACCACCATGACGGTGGTGATAGAACTGGATTGGACCAGGCAGGTAACAGCCAGGCCGACAGTAGCAGCCAGAACCCGGTTGTTCGTGGCCATACTAATCATGCGTCGCAAGCCGGCACCGGCCACAGCCTGCATCCCCTCGGACATGTATTTCATGCCGAGCAGGAAAATCCCCAAACCCCCAATGAGTCCGAAGATCATGTTCCACAGAAGTTCCTGACCCACGCCCACTCCTCTGTCTAACCTGCTTCGAGTCAAAAAAACCGTTACTTCAAATATCTGCCGCAGTTTACGAATTAAAGGTCAGATTCTAGCCACAGGCGGTGATTTGTCTACCGCCTCTGGGTCCAATTCATGCCAACTTTGAGATCTCCTGAATAAACGGGCTATTCAACCCAGCCAGGCGGGTAGAGGGTCGCCGCAAAATAGAGAAACCAGTTGAGATTTATGGGCTTGAGAAGGCCGATATGATACGCTAGTAAGGTTCTTTCTAGTCGCCAATAGGTGTCAGCGGAACCTGCTTGATAGAGGTATGGGTAGATTGACGATGGCTCGATCCAGACAAAAAACAGCATTCTGTGATGGCGTTTCGCGGCGGAGTTTTCTCCGCGTCGGCGGGCTGGCCATGGGGGGCCTTGCCCTGCCACAGCTGCTCGAGGCAGAGGCCGCCGCGCGGGGTGGAAAATCGCACAAGTCGATCATCATGATCTTCCTCTCCGGAGGAGCACCTCACCAGGACACGTTTGACCTTAAGCCAGATGCGCCGGCTGACATCCGTGGAGAGTTCAAGCCCATCTCGACCCGTGTTCCCGGTATCCAGATCTGTGAACACCTGCCGATGCTGGCCAACCGCATGGATCGGCTGAACGTGATCCGCTCGATCGTCGGCGCCAAGGATCGCCATGCATCCTTCCAGTGCATGACTGGTCGCCTGAGTGACAACCAGCCGGTGGGAGGATGGCCGTCGCTCGGTTCCACGATCTCGAAACTCCAGGGAACTGCCGCCCGCGGCGTCCCTGCCTTTATTGGCCTCTCACCCAAGATGAAGAGTGGCGGCTGGCAGGATCCAGGACAGGCCGGATTTGCCGGACCGGCCCATGCTCCCTTCCTCCCGAATGCCGATGGAGCTCGAAGCCTGGCGCTGCAGGGGATTGATGTCGAACAGTTTAACAACCGCAAGGCGCTGCTCAGTGGGCTGGATGCTTACAAGCGGTTGGCCGAGCAGGTCGAGGAACTCGAAGGGGTCGATGCCTTTACTGATCAGGCATTGGGAATTCTCACCAGCAGCCGACTCTCCGATGCACTCAACCTGGAAAAGGAAGACCCGGCACTTCGAGAACGCTACGGGGGCGGCTCTTATCTGCCGGCAGGTTATGGTGATGCCGGCCCGCTGCATAATGACTACCTACTCGCTGCCCGTCGGCTGGTGGAAGCAGGTGTTCGAGTCGTCACCCTGGCCTACGGGCGATGGGACTGGCATGGCCGGCCCCACGGCACGAACTTCGAGAATGCCCGGGACCACCTGCCCCGCCTGGACCAGGGAGTCTCGGCGCTGCTGGACGATCTTCACGAGCGGGGCATGGAAAAGGATGTCTCGGTCATCGTCTGGGGCGAGTTTGGGCGGACCCCGAGAGTCAATGC
>JAPYUD010000192.1:0-6642 GCA_029936215.1 Pirellulaceae bacterium
GGTTTGCCCGATCACCACGTAGAATTCACTTCCCACCCAGATCGCCTTGCCAATCGGGTTCTCGTAGGGAAACAGCCGGAGTGCTGTATCATCGGCCAGGACAACGACTTTTTTTCCACGGTCACGCGGATTTAGCCAGCGACCGCGAGCCATCGACAGCTGGTTCAGTTCGAAGTAATCCTCGACGCAACCGACCAGCTTGGCATCGGCAGTGTTGTTTCCCATCCGCAGCTCGAAGCGAAGTTCTCGCATCGGAACCGCACGCTCGAGGTTGGGGATGTTCTCGGTAATGCGACGGTAGTCGGCTCGTAACAGGCCATAGGTCTTGACGCGACTATTGGAATCCTGTGCATCGGCGACTGAACTGGGCATCTTGGTCCGGACAATAATATTCTTTGCACCCAGCTCCAGGATCTGTTGCTGTGCCTCGTAGCTGACACCCTCTCCCATGGCGACCAGCCAGATCACGGTCGCGGTGCCGATGAAGATGCCGAGGGCAGCCAGGCTGGCTCGCATCTTCTGGAGCATCAGGCTTTTCAGGCCAAGTTGAAAAGTGCTGAGGAAGGAGTTTTGCACGAGTTCATTCCGTATCGTGGGGTGTTCTGTATCCGGCAAAGACGCTGGCAGGAGAGGTTGCCGGTTGACGCCGATGAACATGCCGCTGGGAAGATCAATCTGTCATCGACCGACCAGGCCGGTAACGCTCGCTTAATTCGCGAGGGAGCGTTTAACTGGGTTTTGGTTTGGCTTGCGGCTTGTCCGCCTTGGGCTTGGTGGTTTTTGTTGGCTTGGCGCCATCTGCCGGCTTGTTACTTCCCCCCTTTTCCTGTTCATAGGTGGGCTCAGAATGAGGTGAATCCAGTCCGGATTTTTCGTCATCGGATGGTATCTTGATCACCTCCTGCTGGGCTTCCTCGATGTAGGCCACCGGGTTAAGCACCACCCGATCCCCTTCCTGGATGCCTTTCTTGACGACAATAAAGACGTCGTTACTATCCCCCAGCTCTAGGACGCACCGCCTGGTTCCCTCGGCGGTCTGGATCCAGCAGAGTGTTTCTGTTTCTGTTTCGACAACAGCGCCAACAGGAATCTTCAGAACATTCTCGTGGCGGGCCATGATCACTTCCACCTCGGCGCTCATTCCGGGTTTCAGGTTCTCGATCGAGGGCAGGTGGACGATGGTGTCATATTTCACAACATTTCCCGTCCACCAGCCTGCCGGCTGCGCGACCGAAGCCACCTCGACAACCTCGCCATCCAGCACCCGTCCTGGCAGCGTGATCTTGGCGGGGAGGCCAGGAGTAATCTGGTCAATGACGGATTCGTGAATTCCAACCTTGACCTGCATCTTGGAGAGGTCGGGCATCAGCAGCAGCACCTGGTCCTTGTGGACGGTTCCCCCCTCGGTGATTTCGGGGGCATTTTTCCAGCGAGCCGCCGAGGGGTGGATCACCATGCCGTCCTTTTCGGCGGTGATAACGCAGTACTTCAGTTCCTCGATCGCTCGATCGCGGCGAGATGCATCGGCAAAGGCCCGTTCATCATTGGCCCCAAACTGTGCCTTGGAGACATTGAGTTCCCCCTTGAGCCTTTCCAGCTCTTCCGCCTTGGTGAATCGTTTGAGAACATCAATATCGGTCTGCTTTCCTTCCACGGACAGCTGGGACTGGACAACCCGGAATTCCCGCTGCTCGATTTGCAGGTCACTCACATAGCCTCGCTCGGCCATCATTTCCGCATGGTCAAGCATGTTCTGGGCAGTCCGCAGTCTCGATTCGGCCATGACAAGATCCTTCTCGAGCGTCATCAATTCTGCCACGTACCTTCCCTCCAGGTACTCCGGGATTGCCAGTGTTCTTCGCGCCATCTGGGCTTTCCACGATTCAGCGCCTGCCCTGGACCAGTAAGCATACTTTGAGCGTTCATTGATCTCTTCTTCGATGAAAAGCGTGTCGAGCCGGATCAGTTCGTCCCCGGCCTTGACCTCGGTGCCACTTTCAATCACCCAGTTGACCGTATTTTCACCCCTTACCTTGCAGATGAGCTCGACGTTATCGGAACTTTCCAGCATTCCCTGTTCGGTGACGGTCACGAGAAGTTCACCGCGCTGGATCGTGTGCAAGAGGTGAGGCACCACCTTCCTGGTTGAGCTCGCACCAAGGAAAACCACGCCAGCACCTGTCAGCAGGCCCCCGGCGCAGAGGGCAAGAATCGTGTATTTCAACCATCCGCTTCCGGAGGATACCGGGGCGTAGTCACTGTTTTGTGCTTGTAGGGATCCGTCTATCGCCATCGTTCGATCTCCAGGCCAGGATTACTGGCTGCTTGTTTCTTCTTCCGGCTTTGCTTGATCCTTCCCAGGTTCGCTTGACGAGTCGATCGTCGATTGTGCCAGCGCTTCTGCTTCCTTGAGCATGGCAATCGGGTTGAGCACGACCTTGTCTCCTTCTTTCAGGCCCTGCTCGACAACAATAAACACATCATTGCTATCGCCGAGTGTGAGCGGACGCTTCTGCGTCTCCTCACCGGTTTGAACCCAGCAGAAATCTCCCTCCTCGGTTTGCACCACGGCGGCCACGGGGATCTTTACCACATCGGTATGCTCGGCAATGATCACTTTTACCTCTGCCGTCATGCCAGGCTTGAGCCCGTCGACATCGGGAAGTTCGACGATCGTATCGTACTTCACCACGTTCCCTGTCCACCATCCTGCCGGTTTGGTAATTGCAGCCACCGAGGAGACCCTGGCGGAAAGGTCCATCTCCGGCAGAGTAATCTTGGCGATGAGTCCGGGCGTGACACGGTCAATAATTGACTCGTGGATCCCCACCTTGACTTGCATCCTGGAAAGCTCGGGCATGATCAATAGTACCTGGTCCTTGGTCACCCTCGCACCCTCGGTGATGTCGGGCTGGTTCTTCCAGGCTTCTGCGGTGGGGTAGATTACCATGCCGCCCTTTTCGGCCCTGACGACACAGTTCTCCAGCTCGGAAATCGCGCGATCACGGCGGGCCTCATCCATGGCGAGTCCGGCTGCATCTGCCTTGAGCTTGATCGTCGTGTAGGTCACGCGGCCGTTCATCGACTCCAATTCCATTTCCTTGGTAAACCGCTGGAGGACATCGATGCGGGTTTCTGCGACTTTCAGATCCAGCTCGGCCTGTGTGACGGTGAAGGCATTTCCCTCGAGTTCCAGTTCCGTCACGTAACCCCGCTTGAACAGGAGCTTGGAATGGTCCAGCATTTTTTTTGCAGATCGCAGGTTTGACTGGGCAATTGCCTCGGCTGTCTGCATGGACTTCAAACGTTGACGGAACCTGCCGTCCAGGTAGGCATCGATAGCGATCGTTGCAGCTGCCAGGTCTGCCTTGGTTTCTTCCATCGTGGCCGTCGCCTCGAAGACATTCGTCCTTCCCAGGCTCACCGATTCCTCGATCCTCTTGGTGTCCAGGCGGACCAGTTCATCCCCGGGCTTGACCACGGTACCACTCTGGATGACCCAGGTGACGGTGTTGCTGCCGCGCACCTTGCACTTGATCTCCGTGTTCTCGAAACTCTCCAGGGTCCCTTGCTCGGTGACACTCACCAGCAGGTCTCCACGCTGGATCGTGTGAGTTATCCTGGATTCGGTCTTCTCGGTCTTAAAGATGGATCCCAGGGTTTTGAGAATCCCGAATTTACTGTCTGTCGCCGAATTGCCACGAACCAGGACCGCTGCGAAAACCACGATACCGACAACGACGAGCGCAAACAGACCACGTTTCCATCCCCCGCCCCGGGAGGATTTCTGAAATTCACCGGGATTTTTATTCTGTCGTTTTGCTTTTGGAAGCATGTCATTGGACATGACCGGTCTCCGTTGGAAAAGCCGTTACCAGCTGCTGAGATCATTCATAGTAGTTTAAATCGACTTGAAAATAAAACACGCGAAGAAAATCTCCCCCTCTCCAGGGTGTCTCGTTCCCGTTCTTATTTTGTCATCAGCGGTAACTTCTGTTACAGGTCACGATGGATTCCTTTCCGGACTCGTTGGCGGAGGTCATTGTGGCGCTGCGCCTGGATCCTCCTCGCCCGCCCCGGTGTCGTTGGTGTCGGGAATCGGTTCGTCAATCCAGATGCCGTCCTGATCGACGATCATGATGCCGAGCTCGCGGGATAATCGCATCCGTGTTGCGTAATAGCTCAGCCAGACACTCATAAAGGTGTTCTGGGTGTTCCGCAATGAAGAAAGGGACTCGATCAGGTTCCGTGCAGCGGTTGGCCCGAATGGAGCGACTGGCTGTCCCGGTTGTGGGGGGGTAACCGGGGCATAGAGCTGGGCACGCGTCAGGTCAACACGCCGGATCGCGATGGCGACTGCCCGCCGCTGGATCTCGAGGTCGGTACGGAGCTGTACAATCTGTCGGAGCAGCTGCCGGAGCCCGAGATGGACTGAATCGCGAGACTGGATGAAACTGCGCCGGCTCTGCTGGTAGCTGATCAGCGACTCGCGATAGGCGTTCCGTTCCAGCAGTCGTGTGAAGGGTGCATCAAACTCCATGCCAAGTCGGAAACTCCCCGTCGGGGCACGGAAACTGACCGGGTTGTTCCGCGCTGTCTTTATGTCGCCGCTGGCAGTAATGTTCACGACCGATTGCAGGGCATCGGCACTAATCTCAATGGATCGCCAGCGATCGACCAGCGCCGCACGCGCGTTCATGACGTCGAGGCGATTTGCCAGGGCAATTTCGAATGCCACGGGAGATTCCAGGCCAATCGTCTCAACAGTGATCCTCTCCAGGCGGGCACGTGCCTGGACCAGGACCGATCGCTGGATCAATCGCAGGGCATCGCCAAGCCAGACGACCAGGCCAGTCACGCTGGCAGGTCGCGTTTGCTCGGAGAGCTCGCCCTGGAGTGTCTCGATGTCGGATGTCACCTGGAGGAACTTCTCTTCCAGGTCTGCCAGTGTATTGACAAGCTGCTCCCTGTCTTCCTGGAAGAGCTCCCTTTCGGCTTCGGTCATGGTCTTTTCGCGAACCGGTACAGACTGTTCCATGGTGGTAAGGTCATTCTGGACCTCGTCGAGTTGCTGGCGTATTGGCTCGACCAGCATGCCGGCACTGGAGAGAACGTCGCCGATTCCCTCGACAGTTGCATCCTCGGGAAGTCCACCGACACGATCCTGGAGACCGACGATCGTGTCCTGGACAGCGGTTGCCGTGCGAGCGACAAGTTGGAACTGTTGAATCAGGCTGTCGTCCAGCTGGATAGGGAGATCCGGTGAAAGGCCAAGCGTGCTGGTCTTGTAACTGTCGAGACTCAGTTCCAGGCTGTTGCGGTTCTGGAGCAGGTTGGATTTCTCGCTTTCAACACTCTGCCGGAACTGGTCGACCTGGACCAGGTCGATCACGCCAACATCCAGCAGCGCCTCGAGCTGTGCCAGGGTCCGCAGCTGGAGGCTGAGGTTGTCCTCGGTGTTACGAATCCGCTGGAGTTGTTGCAAGAGGCCGATGTAGCCACCGACCCCGCCACCGGAAGATCCAGAGAAGCTCGTGCTGCTGCCACCCCGTCGTGGTCCGGAGACACCCAGTTCGCCGATGGCGATCTGGGTGTAGAAACCTTGGCGGTACTGCCGGTATGACCGCACGTTGGCCAGCAAGGTTCGCTCCACGTTTGTCAGCTGTTCCAGCGCGATCTCCTTGCCGGCTCCTCGCAGCAGGGGCTGGACGAGTGAGAAGTTTGCCAGGGATGCTGCCAGGTTCGCGTCACTGCCGGTGAACTCGAAGACGAACGAGTTGGCGAAACCGACCAGCAGTTCGGCCGCGGTGGCATACCGCCGGCTGGCCTGGAGTGCAGATGGATGACCCAGCGAAAAGCGATTGGATTCTCCGCCGGCGCTGGGTAAAGTGTTCAGCCCAGCAGGAATGAGTGATCCGTTGTGGGAGTAAATCGCGTCATAGCCGCCAAAGAACTGGGTGTCCAGGCGGAAACGCTCAGCCGTGACGTCGAGCGAGGAGAGGTAGAGTGTTTCGAGCTGGACCTGGTGGGATGGCGAGTGAATGTAGGCAAGCCTGAGTGCCGAGTCGATGTCGAGTTGCACCAAGCCATCTTGACTGATGTCGACGTACTCGGCGAGCTGGTCACGCCAGCCGAGATTTTCGTAACCTACCCGGTCCCCATTTTCATGCCACTTTTCCCAGCCCTCCATCCCGTTGACCGTGTGCATATACTTGTGGGAATCAGGATCGTCCAGGGGCATCGGGGCACGATCGGGATCGTGCTCGTCAAAATACCGGCTCCGAGGGTCCATCTCGATGCTGCTTGCCGGTACGGCCCAGCGAGGGTCCTTGTTTCTCTCGGCGATCACATCGTACGCCTCGCGATCGGCCTGCAGGCGATACGTGGTCCGCGAGCAGCCGGTGGTAACGAGCAGGATAAATACCAGCAGAAACGGCATTTTCCAGGCGGGATGGATAGCAGTTGTAATACGCATCGAAAATAGGCCTGTGTGCAGGGAGGAGAGGACTCCGCTGACGCGGAGAAATACACCTAATCTCTTATCGTTATAAGGGTTAGGTTGACTTTAACGTTTTGGTAAGAAAAACCGGCTAAAGCGGTGTTGTATCGAACTCCCCAGCTATCGAACATTGTCACGTCGAT
>JAPYUD010000193.1:0-6599 GCA_029936215.1 Pirellulaceae bacterium
GTGGGAAAGATCCTCTGAACTCTCCTGCTCGTGATCAGCCCCCGCGTTGTTCTCGCTGCCACTGCTGGGGTTTTTCGGAGATATCGCTGTCGTCCTGGTAGTACTCCTGGAGCGAACGCAGCTGGCCCTTCAGCTCTTCAATCAAGCTGGCATTCCTGGCCTTGTTGTAGATGTTGGTCACTTCATCCGGATCCTTTTTCAGATCATAAAGCTCCCACTCTTCCCCGAACTGGTAGAAGTGCATCAGCTTGTACCGCTCGGTACGAATCCCGTAGTGCCGCGGCACCATGTGCACGCTGGGGAACTCGTAGTAGTGATAGTAGATCGAGGTTCGCCAGTCGCCCGGGGATTCTCCCCTCAGCAGCGGGACAAGCGATTCTCCCTGGATGTCATCGGGGATCGCCGCCCCGGCGATTTCCAGGAAGGTAGGGGCGTAATCGATGTTCTGCACCAGGTGCTGATCACGCGACCCGGCGCCGGTGACGCCTGGCCAGTGGACGATGAAGGGCATCTTCAGCGATTCCTCGTACATCCAGCGCTTGTCAAACCAGCCATGGTCACCAACATAAAAACCCTGGTCCGAGCAGTAGATGACGATCGTGTTCTTTTCCAGGTCCAGTTCCCTGAGCGTCTCTCGTAGCCGGCCGACCCCCTCGTCGACTCCCTTGACGCAGCGGAGATAGTTCTTGGCGTACCGCTGGAACTTCCAGCGAACCAGGTCCTTGCCCGAGAGGTCTGCCTCGTGAAAGGCCCGGTCCTTGGGTTCCCAGGCGGCTCGCCAGGCCTTGAGCTGCTGCGGCGTGAACCGCTGTAGATTTCGCCAGCCGGACTTGTCCTGCCGCGACTGGATGGCTACCGGTTCCTCGTCAGGCACCAGGTCCAGAAAAAGGTCGTAGTGGGGATCCATGTGCCGGTCGATTTCCAGCTCCTGGTAGCGAGCCGGCGGAGCATTGTCGGCGTAGTCATCAAACAGCGTGTCCGGCTCGGGGATCGTGATGTCGTCGTACAGGTGCAGGTGCCGCAGGGCTGGCATCCAGCAGCGATGCGGGGCCTTGTGCTGGACCATCAGCAGGAATGGCTTGTCCGGGTCCCGTCCATTCTTGAGGAACTCGACGCCCATCTCGGTGACGATGTCGGTACAGTAACCCTCGATCGTGGTCCGGCCATCGGGCGTGATAAAGTCCGGGTTGTAGTAGAGCCCCTGGCCGGGCAGGACGGTCCAGCTGTCATAGCCCTGGGGTTTGCCGGCAAGGTGGGACTTGCCATAGATCGCTGTCTGGTAGCCTGCCTGCTGCAGCAGCTTGGGAAAGGTCTGCTGGTTCCAGTCGAAGCGGTTGCCGTTGTTCAGGAAACCGTTCTTGTGGCTGTGCTTGCCGGTCTGGATCACGGCCCGGCTCGGCCCACAGATCGAGTTGGTGCAGAAGCTGTTGATGAAGACCGTTCCCTGGGCAGCCAGCTGGTCGATATTGGGAGTCGGGTTGACTTCCTTGAGCCAGCCATCGTAGGCGCCGATCGCATGCGGCGCGTGGTCATCGGTAAAGATGAAGAGGATGTTGGGACGGTCATCTGCAAGCGAGATGGAACTGAGCAGGAGCAGCGTGAAAAGAGCCTTGGCCAGCATGCGATGCATTTCAATGAACTCCGGAGGAACAAGAAGGACGGGTTCGTGGTCAGAAACTAGCGGCTAAAGGAGTCGGGGGCAAGCAGGGGATCGATCTCTCCATGGTGGCAACACCCAGCCCTTACCAGTTCCTGGTGAGCAGCGGGCAGGTCTCCCTGGCGATCTTAAGAATTGCTTTCCTGGTCTCCAGGTCGAGATGGGAGAATTCATCGTCCGTGGACTCTGCTGTCAGCACCTCCTGGAGTCGGCGCGAGAGATGGGCGAGTGTGAGTGGAGGAAGGTGCTTGAACGCCTCGGTATAGATCATGTAGCTCATCGGGTATTTGAACATCCGTGTCTGCAGGTCCAGCTGGTAGAGGCTGTGCCCCAGCTTGTCATGGGGTCCCCGTGCTGAAAACTCCTCGGTAAACCCGGAAGTCCCTTTCACGGGTGAACTGAGTGGATGTTCATCGAAAAAGAGCATGTACTTCAGTAGTTCCTCCGAGGCGCGGAAGATGCGTCGCTTGGTGAAGTCGCTCTGGAAACCCTCTTCTCGGCTTAAGGCCGAGTCGTAGTACTTGCCGCGGATTTCCTCGAAATGGGCCTGGGTGATCAGGTTCTGCATCTGGCTTTGGTGTTCAAGGACCATCAGGGCCACGATATCGCTGTGCCTGGTCAGGTAGGGTCGTGTGTTGACCAGTGACGACAGGTCAGTCACGTTGGCACCGGGTTGATAGTCAAATTCCTCCAGCGGCGTGTTCCTGTCCACCACCATGTTCCCCATGTGGAGCATCGTTCCGTGTGTGCCGGTGACGTAGTACCCACCCCAGCGCCGGGAAAACGGGCTGGTATGGTCAGAGACGAAGCTGCCAAGGTTGAAAACGGGCTGTCCATTGATTTGCGTAAAGAGGCTCCGTACCACGGGACCGGGGACCTGCTTGGTGCGGCGATTGGCGTGACATTGCAGGCACTGTCCCCTGTCTCGGGTGAAACGTGGAAATGGCACGTCCTGTTGTTTGAGCGTGTAGAACACGGTCCCCAGGCTGGGGTCAGAGGCAATGATTTCAAGAACATCCCCTCCCTGGACCCAGCCAACGTAGACGTTTTCGTTGAAGTAAATCGCACGGGGCCGTGGTGGGGCAATCCGGTGCAGCTGCAAGCTCGATTTTGAAAAGACAAGTGCTTGCGTCGTTTTTGAAACGTTCAACTGCTTCAGGAACGAGTCGAGATACCCGCGAGGGCCCTGGTACTCGAGTTGCACCTTTCCGGAAAGGATTTTGTCCTGGAGCCGGGAGACCGGGTTCTTTGCGACCTGGTTATGGTAGTCAATCGGTTTTCGTTCAAAGTTGAACAATCCCTGTGCCTCAGCTGCGGCCTGCCAGCTTAACAGCAGTGAGAGGACAAGCAATCGATGAGGGAGCCTGGAATTCATCGGGGGAGTGTCTCGAGTGATAAACATGGAATACAAAAAAAGTGCTGTGAGAAGGGGGGAAAGAGGAAAGAAGCCTTGCCTGATTTTACTGCAAACTCATCGTTTGTCCCCGGGGAGTGATTTCCCTTTTCTTTTCAATAGGCCAGCGCGTAACCGTCGCGCCGTGGGTCGGCGCCTGCAAGCCGCGCACCGGACTCCGGATCGATCATCACCGACTGGCCGCCACCAACCAGCAGCGAGTAATCCCCCACCAGCTCCAGCTCGTGTCCGAGTGCTGTTAAGGCCTCACGGACCTCCAGTGGCACACGGTCCTCGATCTGCATCCGGGTCTGTTCGTAGAGTCGGAAACGGGGCGCCTCGATAGCCAACTGGGGGTCGGCGCCAAACTCGACAATGTTCAGCAGCATCTGGACCGTCGTCTGCAGGATACCGTAACTGCCTGGTGTGGCGATCGAGAACCAGAACTGGCCATCGCGAAAGACCTGTACCGGTGCCATCGGGCAGGACCATTGCTTGCCAGGCTCGATCAGGTTCGGGGTAGGGCACTCGGGGTCAATTTCTGTCCAGTAGACGAAGTTGTTGAGCGTGACGCCTGTGCCCGGTACCACCACGCCCGAGCCGAAGGCGTTGCCGTTGGACTGCGTGATACTGGCGACGTTCCCTTCCGAATCGACAGCGGTAAGATGCGTGGTCAGCCCGTCCACCTTGCCCGGAGAAACGATGTCGGCGTGCAGCGAACCTCGCCAGCGTTCCCCCTCACTCGGTGCCGCTCTTTGAGGATCGATCAACTCCCGCCGCGCGGCCAGGTACCGTTCGCCAAGCAGCAGTTCCAGCGGAATCTCATGGAACGCTGGGTCCCCACACCACTCGATGCGATCTGCCGTGGCTAGCTTGATCGCCTCGCTTAGAACGTGGATGTATTCTGCCGAATTGTGGCCAAGTGACACCAGGTCGGTCGACTCGAGCAGCTTGAGAGTTTGCAGGATCTGCATCCCCTCGCAGTTGGGCGGACAGGTCTTGACCTGGAGACCCCGGTAATTCACTACCAGCGGCTCGACCCATTCGGGCTGGTATCCGGCCAGGTCCTCGCGGGTCAGCAGCCCGCCCTCGGACTGGAGGTGATCGACAATCGTTTCGGCGAGCGGCCCCTGGTAAAAGTAGCCTGCACCATTCTCTGCAATCTTCTGGAGCGTTTCGGCCAGATCGGGCTGGCAGAGGATCCCGCCAATCCGCGGCGCGACCTTGCCGTAGATCTCATGGCCGGCCGGGTTGAGTCTTGGCAGGCACTGCTCAATCATGCGGGCATTGACAGGATGGAGTGGAAAGCCCTCCCGGGCCATCCGGATCGCCGATTGAAACACCTCACCTGCTGACTTGCTGCCATACCGCTGGAGTGCCTCAAGCCAGCCCGCCACGTTACCGGGAATCAGGCAGGAGCGGGGACCAAGATCCTGGGTCTCGGGGGTGAACTGGTCAGGTGTGGCAGCAGCTGGCGTGTTACCGCTGAAGTTCAGTGTCGTGGTCTGTCCGTCGGCCAGGTGAAGCAGCAGTAGCCCGACCCCCGCCACGCCACTCATGTAGGGTTCGACCACGTTCAGTGCCGCGGCGGTGGTAACAATTGCATCCACCGCATTGCCGCCTGCGCGGAGCATGTCGAGCCCGGCCTGGCTGGCCAGCGGATGAGCCGAGGCGACGGCGCCGTGGATCCCTGAAACGACTGGCCTTGTTCGGTTTGAAATCATCGCCTCAAGCACTCCATCTGTTATTCTGCCGGCTTGGCAGCCATTCGGGCGATTCGCAGGTGGCCGTCGTAATGCGCGATTGCCAGGTCCAGGCCGTTAGGGCTCAGCGCCAGGTCTCGTGCCGTGTCGGGCAGCTTGAGCTTGTGGAATTCATGCTCGCCGTCCGGTTTCCAGAACAGCAGGTGACCGCCCCCGCTTCCTCCCGAGATTCCGATGATGAAATCCTCCGGGTGCAGTGCCACTCCCCAGGCGACCCCCTTGAGCTTGTCCTTGGAACGATGGTGACGCTGGAGCTTGAACTCGTCCCAGCTGAAGATCTCGATGGTGGGATTTCCCACCCCGGCAAAGGCGTTGGTCACATCGGTGATTCCGCCACAGGCCAGCAGGCTGCCATCGGCATTGAAACACATCGAGCGGATCCCGCCGATGACTGCCATGAAACCGGTATCGTACTTGGAGAGTGCCTCTCCCTTGACCTGCCGGACCTGTTTTGCCGCCTCGAGATCCCAGTCGATCAGGACCCCCTTCAGGTCACCCGAGACCAGCCGGGGCTCGGTCGGATGGAAGACAAGGTTGTAGACGTCCGATTCATGGCCGGCCAGTTCGGCCAGTTGCTTGCCACTGTCGAAGTCCCAGAGCTTGACCAGCTGGTCATTGCCAGCGGAGGCAACCAGCTTGTTGTCCGGGCTGATCGCCACCGCCCGTACCCAGCCGTCATGCGCCTCGGTTGTCCGGAACGGCGTGGTCTCCTCTTCCAGGGCATGGTACCAGGCGAGCCGGTGGTCAAAGCCGGCGCTGATTACCACGTCTCCCTCGCGATCAAAAGTGATGCCACGGACCCAGCTCTCGTGGCCTGGGAACTTGACCGCCTTCTCCTCACCGATCTTCCAGCGGCAGATCCCGTGGTCCTGGGCCCCGTAGAAAACATGCTCCCCGGCCGGGTGAAAGCGGCAGGAGATCAGCGGGCTGCCATGCTTGAACTGCCGGGCGATATGCGTGGTCTCGGGAGTTGCGGCCATGGGAAGAGTCCGGGGTTAGAGGTTGGAGCCTAGCTTACCAGATCCCGGGGACCAGTCGCCAGCGAACTCGCCGCGTGTAGTCGCTATAGCCGTCCAGGAGCTCATGCAGGAAACGCTCTTCGCGAACAATCCGGTAGATCAGCAGGATACCAAGCAGCCCGACAAAGGCGACACCGGAGAGGCAGCCGAAGCCGAGATTGAAGCCAGTAAAAAACAGCACGATTCCCGCGTAGCCCGGATGTCGCACCAGGCGGTAAGGCCCCTCCTGGATGAGGTGGTGTCCACGGTCTTTCTGTAGCCGAACCAACGACGAAAAAAACGTGTTCGTCCTCATCGTCCAGCCGGTCAGGATCATGCCAACGGCAATCCCGACCAGTCCGACGATTCGCCAGGCGTCGATGAGTTCAGGTGTCCAGTGAAAGCGGCCAATCTCCAGCGGCATGACCACGACGTTGGCAAGAATCAGCAGTTTCATGGAGCGGACAAGTACTCGATCCCAGGGTGGTGCGCCCGGGCCGGGCTTGAACCGTTCACGAATCAACCCGGTGTCATGTGCACAGAGCAGCACACATGCAAAGTGAAAGAGACAGGTGACCGCCAGCGTGGCCCAGTCGAGCCGATCCAGTTCGCCGGCCAGCCCCCAGACCCCCCCGACCAGCAGGGGATAAAAGGCCAGGCAGATCAACAGAATTCGCGGTCTTGTCATCTTTCAGCATCCGTTCAGGACCGGATTTTATCGACGGAATTCAGATCCCGATTCGCCGGCCCCATCCGCCCGCTCACTCCCATGGCGCTGAGCATGGTGT
>JAPYUD010000194.1:0-6583 GCA_029936215.1 Pirellulaceae bacterium
GAGTGAGACAGGGCGTCCCTCCCGGGCACTGATGGCAACTGCCTCGGTGAATTCCATATAGCGGACACCCACCGAGAAATCATTGAACTGGATTTCCTCGTGGCCCCGGATGGCATTCACAAATTCCTCCTCAACTCTCCAGCCACCCGCCTTCTCCACGGGCACTTCCACCTCCTCGAAATCCCCACCCGCCATCGCCAGTAACAACTGGTCCTCAGGCGCCATCAGGTACTTGAGCGTTCCCTCTTCACCGTAAAGATGCACCTGGGGCGACGGGCCGCCATGCAACACGCCGCTGATGTGATAGAGAGCTCGTGCTCCATCGGGCAAGCGGGCAAGGACATGCGTCGAGTCCGGGGTTCCCACCTCCAGCGACTCTCCTCCCAGGGGATCCGGACGGCTGCTGGTAAAGGTGGCATCGGCAGCAAACACCTCGACCGGATCCGGTACCCAGCGAACAAGCGGCTCATGAACAATACCCATCGCCAGTGCATTGAGGCCACTGAACTCGGCACTCTGTCGCCAGTGCATGGGAGCCTGGGAATCAGCATAGGCACTGTTGGTAGCCAGCACCGCAATTTCTCGAAGCGGTCCCAGGCGTCCCGATTCGAGTATTTCCAGAACCACCTGGTGAGCTCGCAAGCCAAGTGGGCTGGGGACAATCTGCGTGATTAACTCGGGGCGTTGCTGGCTCGCCTGCAGCATGGCATGGGCCTCGCTGGCGTTCATCGCCATGCGAGCCTCGGTCAAGACATGCTTTCCCGATTCCAATGCGGCAAGCGTGATCGGACAATGCAAGTATGGCCAGGTGCCGATCACCACGGCATCCAGGTCCGGATCCTCGACCAGTTGCTGCCAGCTCTCATAACCACGAGGGATTTCAAACTCGGCTGCGGCGCGGGCCGTTGATTCGTTCGTCCGGTTACAGACACCTGCAATCTCAACTGCCTGACACGCTCGCAGGCCGGGAACATGCTTGCTCCGCGTGTTCGCTCCAAGCCCGACAATACCTACACGAATCGTATCCATGAACTCCTGGCTCTCCTTGTTCACTTGATGGGACTCTCATACCAGACAACATTCTTGCTTGCCTGACCCGCCACGAGCAGATCCAGGTCACCATCGCCATCCATATCCACGGCCCGTATATCGTAAGCAGCCTGGTCCTCTCCGATCACATGGGTGGTGAAATTTCCTGCTCCGTCATTCTCGAACCAGGCAACTCGCTTGTCGTCCTTGGCACAGGTTGCTGCATCGATATCCCCATCACCATCCATGTCCACAACCTGCAGGCAGTGAGGGCCAAACAGGTCGGGGTGAATTGTGTGCAATTGCCAGTCCGGTGCCTCGAACCAGATCACGCCCCGGTCATGACCCCGGGAGGCAATGAAATCGGTCAGGCCGTCACCGTTCACATCCGCCGGGTGGATATTCGTGGCCCCGGGCTGGTCGCCGGCCAGCAGATGACGGGTCCAGGGTCCCCTGCGCTTGCGAGGAGCCTGCCACCAGGCAAACCAGTTCCCCTTGCCCGACATATCCTGGGGGCCCCCCTTGGCAGCACTGGCAACATCGGCACGACCATCCCCATCCACGTCACCCACTCCCAGGTAATGACTCAAACCCGGCGCATCCCCGTCTGCAACCAGCTGCCGCTGCCACTGGACCTGGCCACGGCGGCCTGCCTGCCGATACCAGACCAGGCTGTTGGCAAAGGGTCCTGCCGGCTGGGCACTGTTTGCCAGCAGATCCGGGCGGCGATCCCCGTCCACGTCTCCCACCAGCAGCCCGTGGATGCCATCCACCTTGTCGTCCACCAGTCCCACGACCCACCGCTGGCGGGTTGCCTCTTCAGGCTGACGCATCCAGACGATGTAACCCGGCTTGTACCGGCAACCAATGAAATCAAGTCGACCATCACGGTCCACGTCCATCACCTCGCCATGAATCAGGTTCAGTCCCGTCTCCTGACCGATCGGGACCTGGTCCCAGCCAGGGGCGACCAGCAACAAGGTCTCGCCACCGGCATTACAGATAATGTCAACCTGGCCATCCCCGGTAAAATCACCTGCCACTGCCGTGTTGCAGTGTTCTCCCTCGTAAACCACGTGCCTGACCCAGGAACCTTTTTGAGCCTGGGCGCTGGCAAGCGGGAGAAGAAGACCGATCAATCCAGGCAACAGGGTAGACAGGTAGAACCGCTTCATCTCGCGTACTCCCGAGTGTTCATTTTTCCCCAGGCTGGCCCAGGTTCACCAAGACCCGCTCACCTCTTTATACTGGAATTCTTTCTCACTCGCTCATTTCGCCCTCCAGGGAAAGTACCTCCGAATATCATGTTTCCTGCGATAGTCATTACTGCCGCTTTCTGCCTGCTCGCCGGGTATCTCCTTGGGTGGCACCAGCGTGGGAGCGAACAGGTTGACTCGCTCACCGGCCTGCCGGACAAGCGGGCCTTTAACGAGGCCCTTGCCCATGCAGCAGAATCCGTGCAGGGTGGGGAAAAGCGGGTCATCTGCTTCCTGGATCTGGATCACTTCAAGCAGGTGAATGATCAATTCGGCCACCTGGCTGGTGATCACCTGCTGGAGGTTGTTGGTCACCAGCTGGAATCGCTCCTGCCCGGGCAGTGTTATCGCTGGGGAGGAGACGAGTTTGCCTCGCTGTTACCGCTGGAGCTGGATGATGCATGGGAACTGGCCGAGTCCCTGCGGCGGGCAGTTGAGGACGCAACGATCCTCTACCAGGGCGAGAGCCTTCCGGCCACGATCAGCATCGGCCTGGCCGCCATGGAAACCGGGGAATCAAGTGGCGGGTCCGCACTGGCAGCTGCTGATGCAGCGCTTTACCAGGCCAAGCTGTTGGGTCGAAACAGGATCTCCAACAACAACCAGCAGTCCGCTGTTCCCCCGAAATCGGGGCCATGACCTCTTCTGCCCGTTAACCTGGTGAAACTTTATGGATTGTATGCATGCCACCATTCTTCCTTCTGGGCTCGTTTGACAGGCTTATAAAGAACTTCACCCGAGGCAGACGATTCATATTGATAGTAACGTCAAAAACTAAGAACCACCTACACGGAAGCAGTGTATATGTTTCACAAAACACCTTTCTTCTACTCCATCATTGGTTCACTGTTTCTTTTTTCCTCATCCTTGCTCCAGGGACAGGAAACCTGCCAGGAATTATTCAACGGGTCCTATATCCAGCTCGCGAACATCGGCAGGGAACTCTGCAGCCTGGTGTTGCAGGATACCCCCGAGGAACCAGCGGGCCATCATCACGGCTTGAAGTCAGGCCGCACCGACACCCATGCTCCCGCGGGGCTGATGGGAGACCATGCTCACGGCAAGGGTGAGATGATGGTCGAGTACAAGTACATGAACATGTACATGGGTGGTAGCAGGGCGGGGCATACAGCGATCAGCACAGGGGCGGCACGCATGTTCGATGGCAACATGTTCATGGTCGTACCGGAAGCGATGACAATGGAGATGCACATGACACATTTCATGTGGGCTCCAAGCGATGAGGTCACGCTCTACGTGATGCCAATGTGGGTGATCAATACGATGGACCATACGTTGTTCGCAATGGGCGGGGGAACCAGCACTTTCCGCAAGACCAACGCCGGCTTTTCCGACCTCCCCTTTGGCGGTCTCTGGAAAATGCGCGAGGACGACAGTTCGGAAATGATCGTCAACTTCGGCTTCAGTGCTCCCACCGGGGACATCGACAACACAACGGCCAATGCAATGGGAATCCAGGGGGAGTTTCCCTACCCGATGCGACTCGGCAAGGGTTCCTGGACTGCCCGACCGGGGATTACCTGGAAGTCCTACTCCCCAACTGGCGTGCTTGGTATCCAGCTTCAATCTGACATCGTGCTGGGCGCCAATGATCAAGGCTATTCCGTAAGCGATGAGTACCGAGCTGATGCCTGGGTCAGCCGCCTGCTCGACAAGGAGCAGAATACAGCGGCGACGCTTCGTGTCGAGGCGACCTGGAAAAGCAACTACCGGGGAGTGGATGCGGATCTCAATCCAGCAATGGTGCCCACGGCCCGACCGGATTACCGGGGCGGGGAGTGGATTAATCTTGGCTATGGCCTGATCCACAGTCTCAAGGACGGTAGCAGACTAAATTTTGAGATCGTTCATCCGGTTTACCAGCACCTGGAGGGAGTCCAACTGGAAACGGACTGGTCGCTCTCGGCCAGTTGGTCCAAAGCGTTCTAGGTCATATCTGACCTCAGAAAAGCAGTGTTTCTGTTAATTCTCAAAAATCGATCTTTCTCCTGGAAACCGGCCTTGACCGGTTCTTGAGAATCCCGTAATCTCCCGCCCTGTCATTCAGAACCGCGTTTCATCGTGATTTGGGATGGCAGGAATTGTGATCTGGTGAGTCCAGCAGTGGACAGCCAGGCAAGTTTGACTGGGCACGGACGCTCACTGATTTGCCGGCATGCCAGTAACAGTTCAACCGAGTACCTGGACAAGCGGCTGTGAGCAAGATGCGAGCGGCAGAACGTCCAATCGCTCCCGGAAACCTTACGGAGTCCTTCGCCCCCCTGGGACCCGTCGATTCCGGGGGCTTTTTTTGCGCTATCCGGAGAGCACGATTCTACTGAAGGTGCTGGACTGTCAGTACCGTCCAGTGGCTGGCCCGCGTGTACTTGTCAAGTATTCGCGACGACTTGATCTCCACCGGCAGGGCCACAGGGTGGCCATCCTGCATGTAATGAATCTCATATCGCTGGAAGACAAGGAGCCCGTTCTCGTCGGTAATGCGGAGATTGCGATTTTCAATCCACCGTACTGACCAGTTCTCGCCAAGCTCGACAATCTGTTCCATCGGTGGCTCAGAGAAAAAAGTCCGCATTTCCTGGCGGACTCTCTTCTCATTCTGGTAATACTCTCTGAGTGTCATTTGGCCGGAGGTTCGCATCCCTGCCAGCAGGGTCAGCTGGTGAGCTTCCTCGTGCTTTCCCTCCTTGATCAACTGGAACCAGTTGTTCGTGTTGTTCGCCGCCGCGGCAAACATGCGGGCATGGAAATAATGTTGTCGAGCGAGTGTCCAGCCCCCCACGACAATAGCAAGCACCAGCGAGAGCGTGGCAAGGTGCCGGCCCATGAAAAGGTGGGGTTCTCGCCGGATTTTCGCGAGGGCCACCAGGCTGATAATGATCGCCGGCAGGGAAAGTATCAGGAGGAAGATTGGCATCAACAGGGCGAAAATGGAAAGCAAGGCCAGGATCAGTGCAACGACACTCCACCCATTGATTACCCGGTAATCTCGACGGTCCCCCCATTCATCGTAGGATCCCTCATGGTTCGCCTGCTGATGTGCTTCATTCATAGCTTCACCTGATAATTTCTTATCGGCTTGTGCAACCGACGGGCTCGACTTGATTCGGAATGACCCTGCATCGAGAGACTACTGCAGGGCTCGCTGGAGTTCAGGTATCGAGGTGGTTCCCTGGGCCAAGATACCGATCCCCTCTTCACGAAGTGACCTCATACCCGCCTTCGCTGCCAGCTGGTGGAGAACATCTACAGCAGGCTGTTGTGCAAGCGCCTGGCGGATATTGTCGTCGACGATGAGCATTTCAAAGATCCCGATCCGGCCACTGTAGCCAAGCCCACCGCAGTGCGGGCAGACAGGTGGCGGAGCATTCTTCTTGTTTTTTGGGGCCTGGGGATCCACTGGAGGGGGCTGGTATTCCTGGAACAGGACCTGTACTCGATCCGGGGGAAGCTGCAATTGCTGGAGAATCGCTGGGCTCGGCTGAAACGGAACCTTGCATTCCTCACACAACCGCCGAACAAGCCTCATATTCACCACCAGGTTGATGAACTTGATAAAACTGGATTTATTGGTCGACGCCGACAGGAGCTTGGAGAGAGCTTCTGCTGCACTCTTGGCCCGGATGGAGGTGATCGTCACGGTTCCCTCTGTTTCTGCAACCATGCAGAGGGTATCGAGCGTCTCCTTGTCGGCAATATGGGGAACCGCAAAGACATCGGGCTGCCGCAGCATCATCTTGGGAACAATATCCGCAGCTTTTTCACCCTGGGACTCATCAAATTCCTGCACATCGACATTCTCGACCTCGGGTTCTCGACGAGTTTTCTCCTCGATACCAAGAAAATCACCAGTGTAACGATCGGTCGCCATCAGGCCGGCAGCCCAGAGAGAAGAGAGCCCTCCTCCGTTTGCCGGTGCGGAAAGCACATAGATCCCTGTCGGGGGAGTGGCCGGTTCATCGCCTGTGGCTCGGCCAACCCGTTCCATGAACTGATGTGCCATCGACTCACGCATGCCAAGATCGTCAAGTGACATCTGCTCCTGCTTCGGGTCGACAACTCGAATAATCACACGCTCACCGGTTTCAACCCCCTGGGTGGTAATCTGGCAGGTTCTCGAAACTCGCTGAAAAGTTACTTTGAATTCTCCCGCTTGCCTGCTGCGACGGTCCGCTGGATCGAGATTGGCCAGCTTCTTCATGACTTTCAGCATGACGTCGCCGTGCTTGCGATCCATGCTGGGCAGGTTATGCCAGAACCCATCCACATCGAAACGGATG
>JAPYUD010000195.1:0-6571 GCA_029936215.1 Pirellulaceae bacterium
GGTCTTGTTCGAGTCGAAACCGCTGGCGGATGTCCAGGTGGCAGCCATGGGGCGCCGGGGCAGGAAGAAAGTGACGATCCATCGTGCCCGCACGGACGCCAGTGGACGGGTCGAGTTGAATATTGACCATGCCGGTGAGTGGATCGTGAGGCTGGTCTACCTGCGACGCTGCGTGGAGCCGAAAGAGGCTGATTGGGAAAGCTTCTGGGCGGCGATGACATTCGAAGCACCAGGCCGAAAGTAAACTGCTGCCGGAAAAGGAGGCTGGTGTGCACGAGGAACTCTGTTTCCTGTCGGCGACCGAGATGGCCCGGGCGGTCAGGGAGAAATCGGTTTCGGCGGTTGAATTGACCGGGGCAGTCTTGTCTCGTATCGAAAGGCTCAACCCGCAGCTGAACGCCTACTGTACGCTGATGGCGGACTCGGCCCGCAGGGCGGCAATAGAGGCTGACGAGCAGTTGGCACGTGGCGAGGAGCCTGGCCCACTGCATGGAGTACCACTTTCAATCAAGGACAATCTCTATGTCCGGGACTCGCGGACGACCTTTGGCTCGAAGCTCCATGAGCATGACATCACCGGCGAGGATGCTCCGATCACGGAGAGACTCAAGGATGCCGGGGCGATTATTCTCGGCCGCACGAATTCCCCCGAGTTTGGCTGGAAGGGCGTGACCGATAACCCGGTCTTTGGAATCACCCGCAACCCGTGGAACCTCGAGCTCACCCCGGGGGGGTCCAGCGGCGGCGGATCGGCAGCGGTAGCTGCCGGACTCGGTCCGATCGGGATCGGTACCGACGGCGGTGGCTCGCTCCGCATCCCCGCGTCCTTTTGCGGACTGGTTGGCCTGAAGGCATCGTATGGGCGGGTTGCCACCTGGCCCGGTGTCTCGGTAGGTTCGCTTCGGCATGTCGGGGGCATGACACGAACGGTCGAGGACTCTGCCCTGCTGCTTGGCGTGATTGCCGGGCCGGACGATCGAGATCCAGACTCGCTCCCTGCCGAGCAGGTCGATTACGTCGCAGAGATTGGTCGAGGTATCGAGGGCATGCGGTTGGCCTACAGTCCGGACATGGGTTTTTCCACGGTCGATCCCGAGGTGGCTCGGATCTGTGAGCAGACGGCAATGCGATGTGCCGAGGCAGGCGCCGTGGTCGAGCAGGTTGAGCTTGACTGGGAGGACCCCTACGACGCCTGGAAGATCTTTTTCTATGGTGGGAGTGCCGCTCGGCTGGGACGGATCGTCGCTGAGCAGGGTCACCTGCTGGACCCGGGCCTGCGGGCGTGCGTGGAAGAGGCAGTCACGCTGACCGGACTGGATTACAGCGATGCCCTGGCAGGACGCAATGAATTCTGGCACCAGGTGCGCACGGTCTATGAATCATTCGATGTTCTACTCACACCGACACTGCCGGTTCTTCCGTTTCCAGTTGGGCAGGACAATGCCGATCCCTTCCCGGGAAAGCCGCAGGGAGAGCTGCAGTGGACACAGTTCACCTACCCGATCAACCTGACCGGGCAACCGGCGGCGAGCGTGCCGGCTGGCTGGACCGGGGAGAACCTGCCAGTAGGACTCCAGGTCATTGGGCGCCGGTTTGATGACCGCACGGTGCTGAGAGTGGCCCGGGTAATTGAGCAGGTCCAGCCCTGGTGTGACCGGTGGCCCGAGCTGTCGCTGTAAAGCCAGGTTGCGAAGGTCATGAGCTTCACACGGAAGCTAGGCGCGTTTGATCGGTCAGCCCTTCTGCCGAGTTTTCTTGAGAGGAACGTCTTCGCCGGCAAGGACTGCCTTGAGTGCGTCCTCGGCAAAGTTGTGTTCCTGGTCGCTGAAGCGGCCGCAGTAACGCAGGACCCCGTCGCTATCAATGACGACGGTGGTCGTTGTCTTGCGAGCTCCAAAGATGTCGGCCGCAGTGCCACCGGGGCTCAGCGCGATGGGAAACGTGAATCCATTCTCGGCAGCAAAAGCTGCCACGCCTTCTGCCGTCTCGCCGGCGCTGGCATCCAGTGCAATCACACCGACCGTTTCCTGGTATTGTTTCGCCAGTTCATCGAGATGCTCTTCCACGTCCCGGCAACTGTGGCAAAACGAGCACCAGAAGGTCAAGACGAGCGTGCCGTCGCTGGTCATGGCAGGATTTTCTCGGAGCTCACTGAGCTTCCACGTCTTTCCCTCAATGGCCACCTCGAAGTCGGGGACCTTGTCTCCGATGGCGATCGCCGTGGAAGGATCGGTCCCGTGGTCTTGATGAGCATTCCCCTGACCGTGCCGATCATGACTGCCCGGAACATGCTGCCTTTCCGCCTGAGCATGCTGATGAGAGTGCCCTTCCTCGTTCGCTGCCGGGTGGGAGTCTGGGCTAATGTCCAGAGCGGTTGATCCAACTTCCTGCGCTGAGCTGCTGGGCTCCGGCTGGGGAGTCTCGCTGCAGGATGTCAGGATCAGTAATCCGAGTCCGGTAAACAGTGCAGATGGTAAACGCATGATCGGTCTTTCCAGGGGCCAGGGAGGAAGAAGGTGATGGAAAAGCATCACTGGCGTCTCTTCTTACCATGGACGAGATGTGCGTTGTATGCAACAGGGTTCGTCTCGCCAGGGTATCCGATCTGGAAAAGGCCTGGAATTGTGGGGCAGGCTGTTCTTTGACTGTGCAGTGCAGTTCGGGGATACTCGATAGAGCAATCCCATGGTTGCTCTTGTTGAGGACAGTTGAGTAGATTCTCAAGGCCTCCGTTTTGATGAAAGAAACTATGAAGTACCAAGCACTGCTGATGATTCTCCTTGGAGTGGGAGCCGCTGCGGCAGAAGAGAAACAGGCCAGGGTGAGTGGACTCCAGAACCGCGGCGGGCCACCGGTTGCGCGAATCCTGTTTGGTTCCTGTGTGAAGCAGGATCGGCCGATGCCGATCTTTGAGACAATTGTCAGAGAGGATCCGGAGCTGTTTATCTTCCTGGGCGACAATATCTACGCCGACACGACCGACATGGACGTGATGCGATCAAAATATGCGAAGCTCAAGGCCGACGTGGGATTCGCCCGGCTGCTGGGGAGCTGTCCGGTACTTGCGACCTGGGATGATCACGACTACGGGTTAAATGATGCGGGGGCAGATTACGTCAAGCGAGTTGACTCGCAGCGGATCTTTGTGGATTTCTGGGGTGACGCAGCGAACTCCCCGCGGCGGACTCGACCGGGTGTCTACGATGCCCATGTTTACGGTCCCCGGGGGAAACGGCTGCAGGTAATCCTGCTCGACACCCGCTACTTTCGTGGCCCACTGGTAAAAGGGGAACGGCGAGTTGGAGGCCCCTACTATCCCAGTGATGACCGCAGCATCCCGATGCTGGGCGAGGCCCAGTGGAAATGGCTTCAAAAGCAGCTTCGCCAGCCGGCAGAGGTGCGGATCATTGCATCCAGCATCCAGTGCATTTCGGAGTCGGCCGGGCAGGAGACCTGGTCGAACCTGCCGCATGAGCGGCAGCGGCTGTTTGACCTGATTGCCAGCACCAGGGCAAATGGCGCGTTTATCATCAGTGGTGATCGGCACTGGTCGGAACTCTCGGTCGCCACCGACTCGACGCCCTACCCGATATACGATCTTACCTCCAGCAGCTTTAACCAGCTTCATTCCCGGGGGACTCCCACCCAGAACAGGTACCGGGCAGAGCCAACGACCTATCACAAGGAGAATTTCGGCGCGATCCAGATCGACTGGGGCGGTGATGATCCCCAGGTCACGCTCCGCGTGCACGAGAGCGGCGGCGAAACAGTGATTGAAAAGAAGATCCGAGTGAGTGAGCTACAAGCACGACCACCTGGCAAGTAGAAGTGGGGGTATACTCTTTGGAGCCAGTCACCTTGAGGTCTTATTGTCGTTAGCAAGTCAGATAAAAAAACACGGAACTTCTCCATGGCAGAACCGATCAGATTTCAAATGCGTGTTTTCATGGTGCCAGTTGCACTGGTCGTGATCCTCGTTCTGTCGCTTGTGGGTTCAACCGGTGCAGCGGAAAAAGCGAAGGTTGTCTTCATTTCCGGGTCGCCCAGCCACGGACAGATGCACCACGAGCACCGCGCTGGGAACATGATCCTGGCCCAGGCACTGAACAGGTCAGGCCTGGAGGTGGAAGCGGTTCTGGTGCCGCACTATGGTTATCCCCGTGAAAAAGCCATCCTGAAGGATGCGGCCACGATCGTGATTTTCTGTACCGGCCATAGTGGCCATGTTGTCAAGCCACACCTGGACGAGTTTGACGCCCTGATGAAGAAGGGTGCTGGTGTGGTGATGATCCACTGGGCGACCGAGGCCGAGAAGGGCAAGCCGGGCGAGAAGTTCCTCGAGTGGATGGGGGGATTCTGTGACCTGGACTGGTCGGTCAACCCGCACTGGACGCCGAAGTTCAAGGAATTCCCCGATCACCCGATTGCCAACGGCGTGGAGCCGTTCAGCATCAACGACGAATGGTATTACCACATGCGGTTCGTCGAGAAAATGAAGGGGGTCACGCCGATCCTCTCGGACCTGCCACCACTGGAGACACTGCGGCGGGCAGATGGGGCACGGAGCGGCAATCCCACCGTCCGCAAGGCCGTCACCTCCGGCGAAAAACAGCATGTCGCATGGGCCTACCAGCGGCCCGGTGGAGGACGCGGGTTTGGCTTTACCGGCGCGCACAATCATGTCAGCTGGCAGGACGACAACTTTCGCAAGGTCGTCCTGAATGCGATCCTCTGGACAGCCCATGTGAAGGTCCCCAAAAAGGGCTGCCCGTCGCCAACGCCCAGCGATACCCAGATCGGGGAAAATATCGATGGCAGGTAATCGCCGGGGAGCTCGGTGGTTGCCGTTATCGTCCCCCGAGGAACAGGTTATGAGACCAGTCGTGAGGAGACTCTTTGTCGCGGCGACCCTGATCGTGTCGCTGCTGCCTGCGGACCTGAAGGCCGCGGATCGTCCTCCCAACGTGATCTTTTTCCTGGTCGACGACCTGGGCTGGCGTGACCTGGGGTGTTACGGCAGCAGTTTCTACGAGACGCCTCACATCGACCGCTTTGCAAAACAGGGAGTACGGTTCACGCAGGCTTATGCAACCTGCCATGTCTGTTCTCCAACCCGGGCCAGCATCATGACCGGCAAGTACCCGGCCCGGCTGCAGCTGACCGACTGGTTACCCGGCCGACGAGAATTCCCCTTCCAGAAGTTCAAGAACGCAAAAATCCACCAGCACCTGCCGCTGCAGGAAGTCACGATTGCCGAGACGCTCAAGGCACACGGCTACCGCACGGCCCACATTGGCAAGTGGCACCTGGGCGAGGATCCCTTTGGCCCCTTGCAGCAGGGTTTTGATATCCAGGTCCCTCGCTGGAACAAGGGTTGGCCGAGGGCCGGCTACCATGCTCCCTTTCAGCTCGATGGGATCGAGAATGTCGAGGGGGAGTACCTCACAGACCGGCTGACCGATGTGGCCGAGGAGTTTATCGAGGCGAGCAGGGACCAGCCTTTTTTTCTCTACATGTCCCACTTCGCGGTCCACGATCCGATCCAGGGTCGTGAGGACCTGGTAAAGAAGTACCAGCAGAAGCTGGATTCCCGGCGGCGACAGAAAGGTCCCGCCTTTATCCTGGAGGGGAACCCCGATGATGCCAGTCCGTTATCGAGGGAAGAGCTGACGGCCCGCCTGCTCGAGCCTGCCTGGGCGGGTTTTAGCGTGCTGCCCGATCGCACCGTCAAGATCAAGCAGCAACAGGACAATGTCCAGTTTGCCGCGATGGTCGAGTCGGTGGATGAGAGCCTCGGCCGCCTGCTCGCCAGGCTCAAGGCATTAAAACTGGATGACAACACGATCGTGATCCTCTTTTCTGACAACGGGGGGATGTCCGCAGGAAACCTTGGGAATCCCAAGCGAGTGATTGCAGCGGACAAGCTGGACCGGGCCTTTTCGACATCCAACCTGCCGCTTCGCGGCGCCAAGGGATGGCTCTACGAGGGGGGGATTCGCGAACCGTTGATCGTCCACTGGCCTGGCCAGGGAGGTCGGGGAAAGGTCTCGGACGTACCGGTAATCAGCACTGACTTTTATCCCACGATCCTGGAGATGGCCGGTTTGCCACTGTTGCCGGAGCAGCATGCCGATGGGGTCAGTATCGCGCCGCTGGTGAGGGGAGATGGGGATCTTGATCGGGAAGCGATCTACTGGCACTTCCCGCACTACAGTAACCACGGCATGCAGAGCCCTGGCGGTGCAGTACGGGCCGGGGACTACAAGCTACTTGAGTACTTTGAAAACAACACGGTGCAGCTCTTTAATTTGAAGGACGATATCGGCGAGCAGAACGACCTGGCCAGGGCAGAGCCGGACAAGGTGGCCGAGCTACGGACGATGCTTCACGACTGGAGGAAGGATGTCTACGCCCGGATGATGACACCCAACCCGGATTACGTTCCGGCGGAAGGACCCTGAGAACCGGGGGATCCTTTGAATTCCGTGGAACAACAGAAAGCTCCTCTGCTAGGAGACCAACAAACGTTGGATTTACCTGGAGAAACTGCCGTTGAAGAATTAGGTGGTGC
>JAPYUD010000196.1:0-6562 GCA_029936215.1 Pirellulaceae bacterium
CCCTGCAGCAGATCGAAGAGCTTGTCGAGCAGGTTAAAAAGGGGACCGGGAGAGATTACCAGCCGCCTGAACTGGCGGATGCTCTTGTGCGGATTGCCAATGCCAGCATGGCCGAGGCGATTCGCTCGGTCTCGGTGGCCCGTGGTTATGATCCACGAGAGTACGTGCTGGTCGCCTTTGGGGGTGCTGCAGGGCAACACGCCTGTGAGGTGGCCCGCCAGCTTGGTATCCGCCAGATTCTCAATCATCCCGATGCGGGAATTCTCAGTGCCCGTGGAATTGGCCTGGCAGAGATCCAGAGGCATGCCGAGCGGGGGATTTACCAGCCGGTTGAGAGCCTGGACCGGAAAACGCTGACAGGGACAAGACGACAGCTTGAAGAGCAGGCGAGCAACCAGTTGCTTGAAGAGGGAATCGGCGCTGCTGAAATTCATACTGTCTGCTCGGTCGACCTTCGTTATGTCGGTATGGATGCTGGGATGACGATCACCGGGCCGGCTGGGAACGAAAAGGAAGACTGGCTGGAGGCCTACCTGGCAGGGTTCGAGAAGAAGCACCTGGCCCAGTACGGTTACCTGCACCCGGATCGCCCACTTGAAGTCGTGGCCCTGCGAGTCGAGGCGACCGGCTCTCTCGGCCAGTCCCTGCCGACCCGCTTGGCGGATAATCCTGCTCCGGCAGAATCCGGTTTTCTTTCGCCGGGTGAAAAGGTCCCGGTTTTCTTTAACGGGGAGCAAAGAGAGAGCGGGTTGTTTGAGCGGGCCGAGCTCCAGGGTGGGGACCGCCTCCAGGGGCCGGCCGTGATCCTGGAATCACTGGCAACCACGGTCATTGATCCTGGCTGGCAGGCACGAGTACTCAAGGGGGGAGAGCTGCTGCTGGAAGATACCACTCCGTCGGCAGGAGTGACGGTTGGCCTGGAAAGCGGAGCTGTGAACAGGGCCGATCCTGCCGCGCTGGAGATCTACAACAATCGTTTCGCCGGTATCGCCCACCAGATGGGGATGACACTGCAAAACACTTCCGTCAGCGTGAACGTCAAGGAGCGGCTTGATTTCAGCTGTGCCCTGTTCACTGCCGCCGGGGAGCTGGTTGTCAACGCTCCGCATATTCCAGTCCACCTGGGGGCAATGGGAGAGACCGTTCGCCTGCTGCTTGCCGATAATCCCGGGCTGGCGGAAGGAGACGTGCTGGTGACCAACGACCCTTACCGGGGAGGGTCCCATTTGCCCGATATCACGGTGGTCACGCCGGTTTTTGCCTCGCCCGTGGATGGCCCGGCAGAACTCGTTTTCCTGCTGGCAAACCGGGCACACCATGCGGAGATTGGAGGAGTGACACCCGGTTCGATGCCCCCCTTTTCCCAAAGCCTTGCCGAGGAAGGGGTCTTGATCCGGAACTTCGCTCTCGTCCGGCAGGGGCAATGGCAGGGGGAACAGCTCCGGGAACTCCTGGCTGCCGGTCCTCATCCCACGCGCAGTATCGAGGATAACATGGCTGACCTGCGGGCCCAGGTCGCGGCAAATCAGCAGGGGCAACAGGACCTGCTGGCCCTGATCGAGCAGCAGGGATGCCCGCAGGTTCTCTTTTACATGCAGGCAATCCAGCGAGCGGCCGAGCAGAAGATGCGGCTGGCACTCGAGAGGCTGGAGGATGGAGAGTTTCCTTTTGAAGATCACCTCGATGATGGTTCGCGAATCGCAGTGAAAGTGACTGTCCAGGGTGATCAGGCAGTCATCGATTTCCAGGGAAGCTCGGAGGTGGTGCCTGGCAACCTGAATGCCAACCGGGCAATTGTCACGGCAGGTGTGATGTACGTGCTCCGCTGCCTTATCGACGAGGAGATCCCACTGAACGAGGGAGTCCTGGCACCGATCGAGATTCGTCTCCCCGTTGGCATGCTCAATCCACCCTCAGGTGAGAATCCGGCGGATTGCCCGGCGGTTGTCGGCGGCAACGTGGAAACCTCCCAGCGGATTGTGGATGTGTTACTCGGCGCTTTTGGACTGGCGGCGGCCAGCCAGGGGACGATGAACAACCTGATGTTTGGGGACGAGACGTTTGGCTATTACGAGACGATCTGTGGAGGTGCTGGGGCGACACCGGGCGCGAGCGGGGAGCATGCCGTGCACACGCACATGACCAATACACGGATTACCGATCCGGAGGTGCTGGAGCAACGTTACCCGGTTCGACTGCAGGAGTTTTCCATCCGTAAGGGCTCGGGAGGGGAAGGCGTATTTTCCGGGGGAGATGGAGTCGTCAGGCGAATCGAGTTTCTCTCGGCGCTGGATGTCTCTATCCTGTCCCAGCGCCGTGGCGAGTACCCTCCGTACGGATGCCAGGGAGGGCAAGCAGCTGAGGTGGGGAGAAATGAACTGCTGCGTGCCGATGGATCGCACCAGTTGCTTGGCGGTGCCGCGATATTTCCGGTCCTGCCAGGAGATATACTCACAATTCAGACCCCAGGTGGAGGTGGATGGGGAGGAATGCGGGGACAACCTTAACCTGCCCACTGTCGACGACAAGCAGATTCCGGTCTACTGGTAACAGGACATTCCCTCTCGAGAACAAGAGTAAGCTGATGCGCAAGACTGCCCTTTTTGTCGTCTTCCTGACCGTCTTTATCGACCTGCTCGGTTTTGGCATGGTCCTGCCACTTTTGCCCCTTTACGGGAAGCAACTGGCAGCCGACCTGACCGATATGCAGCGAGGAGTCATGCTTGGGTTGCTGATGTCCAGCTTCTCGATCATGCAGTTCTTCTTTGCGCCCGTCTGGGGACGGCTTTCGGACAAGGTCGGACGGCGACCAATTATCATGGTCGGACTGGCCGGATCGGTGGTCTTCTATGGCCTTTTTGGAATTGCCTCGATCCAGGCAAGCCTGGTGCTGTTGTTCATTTCACGGATCGGTGCCGGTATCTTTGGGGCCACGATCACTACCGCGCGGGCCTATATCGCTGATGTCACTCCGCCGGAAAACCGTACGGCAGGAATGGCATTGATCGGGGCAGCTTTCGGGCTCGGTTTTACCTTTGGCCCCCTGTTCGGCTTGCTCGCGATCGACGAGAGCGGGGGGGGTATGGGACCCTGGCCAGGTTACGGGGCAGCGATCCTCTCGATGGTGGCATTGCTGCTTGCCTGGTTTTGTCTCCCCGAATCACTCAAGCCGGATAGCAGGGCAGCCAAGTCCAGGGTGATTGACATGGGTGCCTGGCGGAAGGCGCTGGCAATTCCTTCAATCGGATTGCTGCTGCTGACATCCTTCCTCTACGTGTTTTGTTTTGCCACGCTGGAAGTCATTCTCTCGCTGTTTCTCAAGGAACAGTACCAGTTTGAGACAAAGGATCTCCTGCTGGTATTTACCTACATTGGCCTTGTCCTGTTTGTCGTCCAGATGGGATTCGTGCGGCGGGTCTCCAAGCGGGTCAGCGAGGGGGTACTCTCCATCAGTGGCTCACTTGTGATGGTAGCGGGATTCCTGCTGCTGGCGCTGCTGCATGATAGCGAGGCGAACTCACAGGTGATTCTCTTTATTGGCCTGGCGGTGGTTGTCTGCGGTTTTTCCTGCATGCGACCTGCCATCAACTCGCTTATCTCCCGCCGCACCGATCCGGCGCAGCAGGGTACCGTGATGGGAGTCACCGACAGCGTCCAGTCGTTATCGCGAATTGTCGGGCCGCTGGTCGGACTGCCCCTTTACCATGTGATTGTTGTCGGTCCACTTTACCTGGGGGCGATCCTGATGGTTGTGGGAATCCTGCTCCTGAAGGTTGCGGTGGGCCGGGGGAAGGACTTTGAACCAGGTCCGGTCCAGGATCCGGCTGTATAACCACTCGTGGACAAGTGTATCATTCCATCATGGTGAACGATCAAACAGCACGCCGGCGAGAGCTGGAGCAGGCAGGGCGCGAGCAGCTGCAGCGACTGCAGCTTTCCCGTCTGAACCAGCTGCTCGAGCAGATTCTGCCAGGAAACCAGTTTTATGCCGAGAAGCTCTCGGGGATAAACCTGCCACTGGAATCCCTTGACCAGCTTTCCTCCCTGCCGATGACGAGCAAGCAGGAACTGGTGACGGGGAACCCGGATTCGGACCACGCTGCCAACCTCACGTTTCCCGTGGACCAGTACCAGCGAGTCCACCGCACGTCCGGTACACGTGGTCGCCCGATGATCGTGCTCGATACCGACCAGGACTGGCAATGGTGGCTCGATACCTGGCAGTTCGTTCTGGATGTTGCCGATGTGACTGCCGCTGACCGCGCCCTGATGGCATTTTCTTTTGGACCTTTTATCGGTTTCTGGAGTGCTCATGAAGCAGTACTCAATCGCGGTGCCAGCTCGGTTCCGGCGGGTGGGATGAGTAGTGAGGCGCGACTGGAACTGCTCGAACAGGTGGATGCCACGATTGTTTTTTGCACGCCGACGTATGCCCTGCGGCTGGCAGAGGTTGCCCGGCAGCAGGGGCTGGATCTTGCGGCAGGCAGCGTTAGCCGGATCGTGGTGGCTGGTGAACATGGTGGCAGCCTGCCGGCCGTTCGTAACCGGATCGAGGTAGCCTGGGGAGCACGAGTCATTGACCATGCGGGAGCCACGGAAGTCGGTCCCTGGGGTTACCCGGACTCGCAGGGGAAGGGTCTGCATATTGTGGAGAGTGAGTTTATTGCCGAGTTCATCAGCGTGGAAACCGGCCAGGAAGCAGTGCAGGGGGAGCTGAGTGACCTCGTGCTGACGACGCTTGGCCGAACTGGAAGTCCGCTGGTCCGCTACCAGACGGGCGACCGTGTGCGACCTCGCTGGGATGAGGAGGCCACGAATCAATTTGTGTTTCTTGAGGGGGGTGTCATCGGGAGAGCCGATGACATGTTGATCATCCGCGGAGTCAATATCTTTCCCGGTAGCGTGGAGGAGATCCTGCGAGGCTTTCCGGAGGTCGAAGAATACCGCCTGGTTGCCACGCGGGAAGGAGAGATGGACCAGCTGGCAGTCGAGGTCGAGGATCCACTGGGACAGCCCGGCCGGATTGCTGACGAGCTGGAACTGCAACTCGGATTGAAAGTAGCAGTGACTGCCGTGGAGGCCGGTTCCCTGCCTCGCTCAGATGCCAAGGGGGAGCGGTTTGTTGACCAGCGGGAGAATCCAGCACACTAGAATGTGAGATGCGGATATGAAAGATCTTTTTGGCCAGTATTGTCGGGACCAGTTTCCAGCTCTCGAGCGACAGCTTGATGGCCAGGAGGTGGTTTACCTTGATGGCCCGGCAGGGACGCAGGTTCCCCGTTGTGTGATCGATGCGATCGGGGATTACCTTGGCCAGCGAAACGCCAACCATGGTGGCCTGTTTCTTACCAGCGTGGAAAGCGACGAGATGCTGGCTGAGGCCCACCAGGCAGTTGCCGATCTGCTGGGGGTGGAGGACGCGGATGAAGTTGCTTTCGGTCCGAACATGACATCCCTTACCTTCTCGCTTTCCCGGGCACTCGGGCAGACATGGCAGGAGGGGGACGAGGTGATCGTGACCCGGCTGGACCATGATGCAAATGTTGCCCCCTGGGTCCTGGCCGCCCGGGATGCAGGAGCCACCGTGCATTACGTCGACATTCACCCGGAGGATTGCACGCTCGACCTGGAGGATCTGAAATCGAAACTCTCGGATCGTACCCGGCTTGTTGCCATTGGCTGTGCATCCAACGGCTCCGGTTCGATTAACCCGGTTGCTGATATCTGTAGCTGGGCCCATGAGGTCGGGGCGCTTGTCTTTGTTGATGCCGTTCATTTTGCTCCCCATGAGCTGCTGGATGTGACGCATTATGACTGCGACTTCCTCGCCTGTTCCTGCTACAAGTTTTTCGGACCCCATATTGGTGTCCTCTGGGGACGTCGCCCGCTGCTGGAAACACTTGACGCCTACAAGGTACGGCCCGCTGCCAATACCCTGCCCGACAAGTGGATGACGGGAACCCAGAGCCACGAGGGGATCGCCGGCTCCCTGGCCGCCGTGGAGTACCTGGCGGATACCGGGCGAACCTCTGCCGGGGATACGTCACTGGGCCGACGAGAAGCACTCGAGGCAGCTTTTGAAGCGATCGTGCCTTACGAGAAGGACCTGACAAGACAGTTGCTGACGGGCCTGGCCGACCTGGGTGGTTACAAGGTACATGGCATCACGGACCTGGACCGGCTTGATGAGCGGGTTCCCACCGTATCGATTACTCACCCGGATATTGTTACCAGTGAACTGGCGAGGCGACTGGCAGAAGCAGGAATTTTTGCCTGGCAGGGGAATTACTATGCCCTGCTGCTGACCGAGTCGCTGGGGCTGGAGCCAGAGGGGATGCTGCGGCTCGGCATGGTGCACTATAACACCCCGGAGGAGATGGAGCGGCTGCTGGAGCAGTTAGCCAGCATTGCCCGCCAGGAATAAGGCCTGCCAAGGTTTCCTTACCAGGATTGTCATCATGGAGCATTATCCCACCGAGCTTTCCCAGCCGGACGAGGAAAGACTGGAGATCCGCTGGAGCGATGGCCAGTTGCGGAGATACTCGGTTCATGACCTGCGAGA
>JAPYUD010000197.1:0-6552 GCA_029936215.1 Pirellulaceae bacterium
CCGGGGAGATGGAGAAGTGGGTGGGTCGAGGCAGAGTCGGACCATTGGACACGACGGTCAGAAACAAAAGGAACGCGAGAGAGGCCCAGCCAGAACCAGCAGAGAACGCTGCGACGGTTTCCCTCAAACTCCTGCATGTAGAACACGTGGTCGTGAATAACTGCCTTCAGGCGTGCTCGAAAACGCTCCGACCACATCACATATTCTCCCGCCTCGTTGACCTCGCAGTGAATCGTCTCTTTCCAGGAATGATCTCCCTGGTTCACCTCGTAAACGAATGTCTTGGCTGGAATATCATCAAAGAAAGCTTCCACCGCATCGTCAAAAACAGCCGGCTCAACCCGTGCCCCCTCGTCCGGCACCCCCTGGTAGATATACTCATGCCGCGATCCATTTCGCTCGAGGTAATGACGTAGCCGAAAGGGAATGCTGGCCGCTCCAATCGATGCGCCGTACTGCAACTGCAGGTGCAAGTGAGGAACCGGCGAACGGCCGGAGTTGCCACAGGTGGCCAGTGTCTGGCCAGGCTCCACACGCTCCCCCTGCTTGACGATGATCGACCCCTTGCGAAGGTGGCAGAGCGCCGTGTAACTGCCGCTGTCGAGATAGAGGATGACCAGGTTTCCCCAGTTCTGGCTGAGATTCTGGGAGCCAATCTCTCGATCCGGGATATTGTTGACTGTCGTCACAACCGTTGCATGATCTGGAGCGAGAACGGGAGTGTTGAAAGTGTAGAAGTTATCTAGCAGGGAACCATCGCCGCCATGCGATTGTCCGGTCTCATCAACCACCTCAAAGTCCAGTCCATATTCATAATCCCCCTGGTGCGTCAGTTCACCATCGAATCCCTGGGTCACCAGCCGTTCACCCACAAAGGGAGGATGAACACTCGGCAATCCCCAGTCCGGAAAGCGAGCCTTGTAAAGCCAGAATTGTCGGTAATTCTGTTCCGGGGAACCCACAAAAAATGGCGTCCCGAAGACATACGTGGCCCGCATCCGTTTTCGCATCGCGTAGATCAATATCGGCACCACGACGTTAAAACCAATCGCAATCGGAGGCAGCACGTCATGGTCAACGTCCATCCAAGCCCGATAGGTGAAGGAGGCGAAGGTCGCAAAACTGGCACCCAGTGCCACCACGCCAATACTGCTAACCGAGGGAATAAAGAAAACACAGCCCAGTGCAATGCCACAGAGAATCCAGTTGAGGCCCAACTCGATCAGCATCGTCCCCTCGGGCATCCCGATAAGCAGGAGGGCCGAAAGTAAACCGCACAGGTAACCGGTAATGCTGTAGACCACGATCATGCGTGATTCGACGAGCCAGCAGGCAAACAGGATCAGTCCCACCTCGGGCCGGGGAAGAAAGAATATCGCCCCCAGGCAACTGAAGTAACTCGAGATCACTTCTGGCACCAGGGGTAACTGGGGGGCCAGGCCCAGCTCAAAGGTGTTGGAGCCAGTGGAAATTTCCAGGAACTTGTAAGTGACCAGGATGACCAACAAGGAAGGGATGCTGAGCGAGGGGAGACCAAAGTTATTGTGAAGAATGCCGGAGAGAAAGACGGTAAGGAAAAGAGAAAGCAGCGAACAGATCACGACCATTGCTGCCACATTGGAGTAGGCGAGTTCCTGTGACTGCCCCAGGTATCCGGCAAAAAGGGACGCCAGGAGTGAATTAAAGAGGTAACTGCCGTTACCTACTGCCTCGGGGTGAAAATGGAGTATGTGGGCAACGGTAATGGCCACCAGCACGCCAAGCAGGCCGCACACACCGATCTCGGGCACCAGCATGGTTGCACAAAGAAAGAGCGCCCCGATCCAACGTCGCTGAGAGAAATAGACGATGGCGTAGCTCCTGAGTACCGAACCCAGAAACTGGTCGGTAAACGAGCCTTCTTGACGTAACGGCTTGTCCATCTTCTGCTGACCTCGGTATCAAGCCCCGGAATTCCCGGCTCCATGATCGGCGAGTCGCTCCGGCAAAACCTCCAGGGCCTCCACCGCTTCCAGAGTCTCCCGATCGCGAATCACATCCACCTGACCCTCGCTGCCGATCATCACCACCCGGGGCCGATAGGTAATAAACTGCATGGACTGGCTAATGTTATAGGCACCCACCGGGTGGATCACGATCTGCTGGCCTGTGCTGAGTGCAGGCAGTGGGGCATCGTCGCGAATCACATCAATATTCATGCAGAGCGGACCGTAAACCACTGTCTTGCTATTGGGTCCGCTTGATTCCTGGGCCGGGGTCATGGTCAGACGGTACCAGTTGGAGGTGTAAAGCAGGTTCACCCCTGCATCCACGACCAGGGCCCTTCCACCATCCACGGTATTCCGAACTCCCACCACCGTCGAAATCAACGAACCCGCCTCATCGACCAGGGCCCGGCCGGTTTCCAACAGCAGCAGGGGCGGCTGGGCATAGTCAGGCAGGTTCTGATCCAGAGTCTCGCATATTGCCTCAGCGTACTGGTCAAAAGAGGGTGTCAACTCGTGGCCCGGCAGGTACTGGTGCTTGAGAGAATTAATCGAGCCAAATCCGCCGCCCGCGTTGATGTACTCCAGTTCAATCTCAAACTCATCCTTTGCCCAGTGCGCCAGTTCCAGCAACTTGCTTATCCCTTCACGGTAACTGCGCAGATCCAGCACGAACGTGCCCAGGTGCATGTGCAGGCCGACCAGCTGCAGGCGACCGTCGGCGGCCAGTCGCTTGATCATCCTCCCAGCCTCGCCATTCTCATAATTGAAACCGAACTTGGTCCAGGTCGGCTCGCTGCCGGCGATCATGTTGACTCTCAAGCCAACCGGAATCACGACATCCTCCTCCGCGGCAATTCGCTCCAGGAGAACGATCTCGTCGAGATTATCCAGCTGGATCCTGGCACCCTCGGAAACCGCCGTCCGCAGGATCGCCTCTGACTTGCAGGGCCCGTTAAAGACAATGTCGCTTCCGGAAATCCCCAGCGCGCGGGCCTTCTGGTATTCGAAATCAGATACCACCTCGGCAATCGCACCCTCCTGGTGAAAGACGCTACAGACTGCCTTGAGATAATTGGTCTTGTACGACCAGGCAAACTGAACTCGTGGATAGCGAGTGCTGAAGGCCCGGTGCGCATCCTGGTATTTCTTCCGGAGCACATCCTCGACGATGACAAAAAGCGGAGAACCATGTTCCTGGACCAGTTCCTGGACCGGGACGCCGGCAATCTCTTTCTGCGGTTCCGTCTGGACACCGTGCGCGTGCTTGTTCATCAGGCCAATCACGTGCCGGTCGATGGTCGGTGGAATATAGGATTTCTTGTTCATACGTTGGCTCTACTTAATGGTGTCCATTCGCCCACGGATGCCAGGGTACCCATGTCCTCGATATCACAGAGAAGATCAATACTGTGCCTGAGAAAGAATTTCCCCGGCACACAGGCGGGTATCTCACTCATCTGGCCCTCCCAGAGTGCCTCGACCACGAGCGCCGCAAGATTCACTCCACAGGCAGCGGGAAAGTCAATCCAGGCAGGAAATCGTGGATTGACCTCCAGCAGGTAATACTCCCCGGTGACCTCGTCCTGGATAAACTCAAGCTCGATAGGCCCCTGCCACTTCAGTTCCCGGACCACGGTGAAGGCCAGTTCATCCAGCCGCTCGTCGCTGATTGTTATCCCGCCAAATCCTTTCCCCTTTTCCGAGAGAATGGTCTTGCGGATGCTACAGGATGCCGCCACTCCCCCCGTGCCATCACCCACCGCAACCACGTCGAATTCGGGACCCTCGACATAACGCTGCACCACCACCGGGGCACCCCAGCGGAGAACAATATCGTGAAAACGGTCGACCAGCTGCGGTTGCGAGTAAACCTTGTAGGCCTCGTAGTACTGTCCCTTGAGCATCAGCGGGTAACCAATCCTGGCAGCTGCCTGGACAAGCCTGTCTACGTCACCCACCGTTTCACTTAACGGGGTCTGCATCCGGCAGGAATCTGCCAGCTGTCCCAGGTTGGACTTACTGCGAGCCTGGTACGATTCCTCGCTGGGAAGCATGCACCGGATTCCCCGCTTCTGGATCTCCTCGGTGATGCCAACGAACAGGTGGATCTCTGAATCGAGCGTGGGAAGAAAAATATCGATCGGGCTGCAGTGGTGGATATAATCCAGCCGGCCCAGAACCGTCGCTGCACCCGCCGATGGATAGGGGAACTGGTAGATCTGGTCCGCCCCCTGGTCTGCATAAATGCCGCTTTCCAGGACATCGTAAACCAGCCCAATAATATTCAGGTCACGGGAATGCCGCCTGAGGCTGCGAATCACTCCATATCCCGGCTGGGGATTCTCCCCTCGGTGAAGTCCGGTGACTGCAATGGTGATACTCATATCCCACCGCTGTCCCCGGCCGAAAAAAGGCCGTAACTATGAAGTGTCGCCAGGAAACCATTGTAATCTCGTTCCGCCGTCTCCCGGTCAACCTCGTACTGCTCGGTAATCAACTCAACCACCTCACTGTCCTGGTGGCCCTGCTTGAGCCAGTGGATCACATCCAGACCGGTCAGGCTGATGTTGTAGGTCAGCCCGGTATTGGGGTCGAAGGCAAAACCGTTGTCGTTAACCAACAGTTGCTGCAACCTGGAAATATCTACCATTACTGAAAACCCTCTTCCGGCTTCATCTTTTTCTACTTGTCATTTCCCGGATCGTTCTCGTCGGGAGATTCCGTGCCGGGAGCTTCCTCTTCGGTCGGCGCTACCGGTTCCTCGTACTTCAACATGTTCGTGCAATAGGCATATCCGTCGATAGCATCCTGGCTCGCCGGAGCAATCGCCAGCACGTTCCCAAAAATCGCCTGACCCTCGCGGTATTTCTTCATGTAGACATCACACCACCCCAGGTTGGTCGCACTCTCCATGTCAAATGGGAAAGCGATACTGAGGCGATAGTAGTAGCCAGCAGCAGTTTCATAGTCGCTCTTGGTAAAAGCCGATATTGCCAGTGACTTGTTGGCGTAATAATTCATCGGGTCAAGCTTGACCAATGCCTGGGCGACCTCGATTGCCTTGTCCGTGCGGGCCGACATGACATAGCAGTAGAGCAAGCCGGTCAGGGGAGTGATCGAGGCAGGAGCATTCTTGACTGCTGTCTGATAAGCAGTCTCTCCCTTGTAGTAGTCCCCCTTGAGCGTGTAGAGATACCCGACTCGCATCATCGGATAGGCGTTATAGTAATTGCCACTTAGCCGCAGGCCATCGTTAATATGACGGATTGCCCCCGTGTAATCCCCGCGAGCCTCGCAGGCATACGAGAGTGACCAGTGCTCCTGGATCGGTGTGAGTGGGACTTTTTCCAGCAGGTCTTTCACGTACCTGACCCACTGTCCCCGGTAATCTCGCTTGGAACGAAACTCGTTGCTCATGACCGACTCAAGGGACCGGATGTACTCCTTGCGAGCTTTTTCAGTCGCCAGGTTGTACTTGTCCGTTGCGCTGGTCAATTTGATGTTGTAGTCCTCTGTCGCCTCCGCCAGTGACTCGGTATATCCCTCCACTACCAATGCCAGTGTCTTGTCATACCGTTCCCTGTACCTTACCGCCGCTGGCGGGTAGGTGTAATAATCCGACAGCTGTGCCGGCTGCGGCTGTGCCCCGTAGAGCACGGGCAATCCGATCACAAGCAGGATCCAAAAGAGTCTTTCCGACTTCCCCATGGTTCTCTTTTCCTTATTCCCTACTTATTGTTCTCAACAGGTACGGCCTCGATGACACTGTAAAATGCTTCATCTGTCATCGGCATGACCCTGGCAATCTGAAAGCCCGTTTCGTCAAACAGCTTCCGGTACACATCGAACTCCTTGAATAACCGGCGGCCAAAGGTGTCGTAGTGGATATAGCGAAACTCCCAGGAGATCGCGTAATCATCGTTCCCTTCAACAAAAGCCTCGTTGACAACCAGCTTGCCCTCCGGCCCGAGTGCCCGCCGCACTTTCTCGAACAACATCTTGCAGACGTCCGGTGTCCAGTCTGTCAGGACACGTGAAAACATGATGGCGTCGTAGCCCTCGGGAAACTCGTCTTCCAGGAAATCTCCCTCGTGGACATCCACCCGATCGGAACATCCTTTTTCGCTAATTACACGCCTGGCAATGTATGCAGACGAGGGCAGGTTAAAGACTGTCACTTCCAGATCCGGATACTCCTCGACCAGGGCGCAGCCAATCGTTCCATCACCGCCACCCACGTCGAGCAATCGCCGGGTCTTTGCCAGGGCCCCGGAACTGATGATATTCTTGATCGCACCGTGTGCGGTGACCCGCATCCAGGTCTCCAGGTGCTCGGCTGCCTCCGGCGATGGAGGAGGCCACTTGGCAGCATTCGGTACCGGCATACCTCGCAGCACGTCCAGTGTTGACCACTTGGCCATCATCTGCCAGAAGTAAACGAGTTCGTTGAAATAATAAGACTGGGAACCATCCGCCCCGAAAAAGCGGACCGCCTGTTCCGAGAGCGAGTAGACCGCGTCATCTTCCCCGAGCAACCCTCCCTGCTCGTCAAGCAGTCCGCACA
>JAPYUD010000198.1:0-6549 GCA_029936215.1 Pirellulaceae bacterium
GCCAAGACGTGAGAGCGGGGAAATCTGGCTGGCCAAAAGACGTGTCGGCAAGGGGCTGCTGCCGGTCTGCAGGATCCAGCGATAACGGCCTTTCTCCTCTGGCTGGTGAATAAGCTGCAGGGCAAGCGGATCGCCCTGCGAGCTCTCCTGCCAGAGGTTGATGATTGCCTGGGAGCCGTCGTCACTGCCATCCAGGACTCCCACCACCTCGGCAAAGCTGTCCTGGTACGGACCGTGATCAAAAACAAGCTGCTTGATGACCAGCCGCAGCTGCAGGCCATCGTTCAGTTGTCGTGTTGTCTGCTCCAGCCAGTCCACCCAGTACCCGAGCTGATCGGCATCAACATGGACCTTCTCCAGCTGGAGTCGTTGCAACTGTCCCCGCGTCAGCTGAAGCTGCCCGATCGTGACCATCGGCTGATCGTCACCGGGCAGGGAAAGCTCCAGCTGCTTGAATTCCATGGTTCCGGGAAAGACTGACCTCACCGACCCGATCGTCACCCGGGTACCCAGCAATTGTTCCAGCCGCTGCTCCCAGCCTTCTCGCCGCGACTCCACACCCGGGCCGCTATTGGCATAGATCGACCATCCTGCCACAACGAGCGTTGGCAGAAGGACCAGGAACAGAAAGAAGAAACGGCAGATCGTCCTTCGAATCCGGTCGTGCATCAGGAGGCATCCATGCGCGGAAAAATCGCTTTACTGGAGGGAACATCCTCTCCATCGAAGCGGACACATGGTACCCGGAAATCGCGCCGCGGATCAACGGCGAACCAACCACTTATCGCTGCCGGGCCATTTCCAGGAAGAGGTCGTAACGAGCCTTCATTTCCTCGAGGCTGTCACCCCCGAACTTCTCGATCAGCGCTACTGCCACTTCAAAGGCAACCACGTTCTCAACGATCACGCTGGCAGCCGGCACCGCGCAGACATCACTCCGTTCATAGCTGGCCGACTCGGCCTCTTTCGATTCCATGTTGATCGAATCGAGTGGCTTGCGAAGCGTGCTGATTGGTTTCTTGGCCGCCCGCACGATCAGCGGCTGGCCGTTGGTCATGCCCGCTTCCAGTCCACCGGCGTTGTTGGTGGGACGTTGATATCCAAGCGTCGCACCTGTCTTCTTGGTCTCATCATAGTGAATCGGATCATGGACCTCGGAACCGGGTCGCCGGGCGGATTCGAAGCCGAGCCCGATTTCAACACCCTTGATCGCCTGCACCGCCATCACCGCCTGGGCAAGTCGACCATCCAGCTTGCGATCCCACTGGGCATGGGTTCCCAGCCCAAAGGGCAGGCCCTCCACGCGAACCTCGACAATTCCACCAAGCGTATCCCCGGCATCGCTGGTCTCATCAATGAACTTCTTGAATTCTTCATCCCGTTCAGGCTGGAGCGAGTAGATCTCGCTTTCATCCCTGAGGCGACGCAATTGCTCGATCTCCTCGCTCACCGGCTGCAGCGCCAGTCCTCCCAGTTCCACCACGTAGCCGACCACCTCGATACCAAACTCCGAGAGCAGCTGCCTGGTGAGTGCTCCGGCCGCCACACGAACGCATGTCTCTCGTGCACTGGCACGTTCCAGCACTGAGCGGATTGGTCCCAGGTACTTGATCGCCCCGGTCAGGTCACCATGCCCCGGGCGGGGTCGCTCCAGGTCCACCATCCGTTCCAGCTTGTAGTCCTTGTTAATCACCTGCAGGGCAATGGGGCTGCCGAGTGTTGTCTGCTGCCAGGTACCGGAGAGGATCTCGACCTGGTCAGTCTCGATTTTCTGGCGTCCGCCACGGCCGTAACCTCCCTGGCGACGTTTGAGTTCCACGTCAATCGAGTCTGTCTGGATCGGTACCCCGGCTGGAAAACCATCAACAATGGCCAGCATCGTCTTGCCGTGGGATTCACCGGCTGTCCAGTAACGCAGCATGGCAGACTTTTCCAGGAGCAGGAAAGGAAGACACAAAACCAGTCAGAAACACTTCTCGAAGCCTCGCTGACCATCATGACAGCCTCGAATTCCAGTTTAGTCCGTCACCTGAAAATCGGGTAGTGTGGTTGCAGTCGGGGCATGGCCGCTGACAATAGATGCTAGCCCGGGGGGCGTCACAATCAACACAGTCGTCCCAGCTCGAACCCCTTATCGAACGGCGGGCATGGAGAAGAGGTCTCCAGCAGTAATTCCCTGACGTTTTGTGCCCGCCCACGGAATCCAGAATGAAGCAGTTTCTCGCCAAACGCTGGTTCCTGATTGCCCTTGTTACAACGCTGCTACTGGGTGCCTGGCTGTATGAACCTCTGACACCAATTGCCTCGCTCAAGCCTCTCCGCTATTCGATCGTGGCGATCGTGCTGTTCCTGATGGCCCTGCCCCTGGAAACCCAGGCCATCGTGGGTTCGATGAAACGCCCGAAGGCCGTGTTGCTGCCGGTCGCGATAAATTTCGGCCTGCTACCGCTGTTCGCCTTCCTCGTCTCCCAGTTCCTCAACCGTCCGATGGCCGAGGGGCTGCTGGTTGCGGCCGTCACCCCCTGCACACTGGCCTCCGCCTCGGTCTGGACACGCAGGGCAGGGGGGAATGACACGATTGCCATCCTCGTCACCGTGGTCACCAACCTCAGCTGTTTTATCATCTCCCCGCTATGGCTGATCGCTCTCCTGGGAGAGAGTGTCGATCTGCAGATCGATTTTACAGACATGGTGACCAAGCTTGCTGGACTGGTCGTCCTGCCAATGACCCTGGCCCAGCTGGTTCGAATTCACCGACCGCTCGGAAGCTGGGCCACAAAGCGCAAGAAAACACTCAGCTCGCTTGCCCAGTGCGGAATCCTTTTCATGGTCTTTACCGGCGCGGTGGGCATCGGCCGCCGAATTTTTTCAGGGCAGGAGGAGGCCCTGCTGGGGAGCGATGTGGCGATGATGATCGTGGCCGTCCTGACCGTCCACATCGTGATGTTCTGGACCGGTATCGGGCTGGGCCGCTCCATCCGGCTCTCCCGCGAGGACACGATTGCCGTCGGATTTGCGGGAAGTCAAAAGACGCTGATGGTGGGCCTGCAAATCTGCATGGATGCCGGTGTCCTGATCCTGCCGATGGTGACCTATCACATTGGGCAGTTATTTGTTGATACCCTGTTTGCCGACTACTTTGCCGGGCAAAAGGTGGAGCCTGCGGACCCTGCGGAATGACACTCTTGCCGGTTGTCCGGGCCAGTGTTATATTTCTTAGTTCCCACCCAGATGCGGTTTTTGACAGGTTGCCCAGTGAGACAACCGCGATCAGAACCGGTTGACAGGAAACAGGATCATGAAGGACGGAATTCACCCCGAGTATGTCGATACGAATGTCACCTGTGGTTGTGGCAATTCATTCCAGACTCGGAGCACGCGTGAGGAACTGAAGGTGGATGTCTGCTCCAACTGCCATCCCTTCTACACCGGCAAGCTGAAGTTCATTGACACCGCCGGCCGGATCGAGAAATTTCAGACCAAGTTTGCTTCGGGGTCGTATGCCAGCGTGGATGCCGGCAAGCCGAAGAAGAAACCGAAACCTCGCAAGGAAGAATTGTAGCTCCCCGGGGTATTCCGGGATGGCACGCAGCTGACGGACCAACTGCATCTCGACAGCGCGGCCCTCTTCCCGCGAATCTCTCCAGGCCTGGATCTCCTGCTGCGCGCAGGAGGGCTCACCGTATTCAAAGCTCTTGGTAGCGAGAAGCTGATGCGTAACAAGCTGGAAGAAAAGCTCTCCCGCTTTGAAGAGCTGGAGGCCAAGCTGATTGATCCCGAGGTGCTGGGGAATCCCCAGCAGCTTGCACAGGTTGCCCGGGAACACGGCTCCCTTTCCCGGCTGGCGCTCAAGTATCGCGCCTTCAAGAAAGTCATCGACGAGATCCTCGAGGTCAGCGAGATGGCCCAGAGCAGCGATCCCCAGGAACGGGAGATGGCCGAGGCCGAACTTCCCCAGCTCAAGCAGCAGCGGGAGGAAATCTGGGAAGAACTGCTGGACATGACCGTCGGGGGAGACGATGCCAACCGGGACCGCTGCGTGATGGAGATTCGCGCTGGAACCGGGGGTGACGAGGCTGCCCTGTTTGCCCGTGACCTGTACGAGATGTACAAGAAACACGCGGAGCGACGGAAGTGGAAATGCGAGGTACTCAATGCCAGTTCCACGGAACTAGGAGGCATCAAGGAAGTAATCCTGGCCTTCAAGGGCAATGGAGTTTACCGCGACCTGCAGTATGAGAGCGGTGGCCACCGGGTCCAGCGGGTACCACAGACCGAGGCGAAGGGGCGGATTCATACCTCCGCAGCAACCGTGGCCGTGCTCCCTGAACCGGAGGACGTGGAAATCAACCTGCGGCCAGAGGATTACCGCAAGGACATCTACCATGCCAGTGGACCAGGCGGGCAGCATGTCAACAAGACTGCCTCTGCCGTCAGGCTGACCCACCTGGAAACCGGTGTCACGGTTGCCATGCAGGACGAGACCAGCCAGCACAAGAACCTGGCCAAGGCATTGCGGGTATTGAAGTCGCGGCTCTACGAGCAAAAAAAACAGGAAGAACACGATCGGCGAGCCGACGAGCGGAAGACGCTGGTCGGCTCGGGCGATCGAAGCCAGCGTATCCGCACTTACAATTTTCCCGAGAACCGTCTCACCGATCACCGCATCAATGCCACGCTCTACAAGCTGGACCAGATCATCGCCGGGGATGTCCAGCCGATCACCGACCTGTTGGTCGACCATGACCGGGCCGAGCTGCGAGACTCGATGGGGGGATTCGACTGATCCCGCCCTTCCTTCCCAAGCATGGAATGCCAACGTGAACGAGAGCGAAAAATGGACCGTCTTGCGGCTGTTGTCATGGACGACAGACTTTCTTTCCAGCGAGGGAGCCACCTCTTCCCGGCTGGATGCCGAGGTCCTGCTGGCCCACTCGCTCAGCTGCCAGCGGATCGACCTCTATACGCGATTCGATGAGGAACCGGGGCAGCCAGTTCGGGACCAGTTCCGGCAACTGGTCAGGCAACGTGCCGATGGTTGTCCGGTCGCCTACCTGGTAGGCCAGCGGGAGTTCTACTCTCGCCAATTCCAGGTCAGCCCGGATGTCCTAATCCCGCGCCCGGAAACGGAGTTCCTCGTGATCACCGCCCGGGATCTGCTGGACCAGGAAGGCAGCGAAACGGCATTTCGCATTGCGGATGTCGGTACCGGCAGCGGGAACATTGCTATCTGTCTCGCCCAGCTGCTCCCTGGCAGCTCGATCATCGCGATTGACACAAGCACCAGCGCGCTAGAGGTGGCACGCTCGAACCTCATCACCCACGGCGTGGAAAACCAGGTCGAGCTTCTCCAGTCTGACTTGCTGGCCGCTGTCGACCAGCCACTCGACATGGTTGTCAGCAACCCTCCCTACGTGAGCGAGGCCGAGTACGAGCAGCTCGCCCCCGACGTGCGAGACCATGAACCCCGCCTGGCACTGGTCGCGGGACCAACCGGCCTGGAGGTTTACCAGCGGCTATTACCCGGGGCACTTGAGAAGTTACGCCCCGGAGGCTGGCTGCTCCTGGAAACCAGCCCCATGATCTGCGACTCGCTGATCCGTTTGATCGAGTCCTCCACTGGATTCGGTCCGGTCGAACTGACTCGTGACCTGGCCGGTCACGCCCGCGTGGTTCGTACCCAGCGCAGCCCCTAGCTATTTCCCTCTGCCGGCCAGGCTTCGGATTCCTGCTCGGCAAGCCGGGTCAGCATTCCTCCCATGGCCTGCTTGATCTGCAGCATGAGCGGATCCACCTCGGCCGAACGGTCACGTTGCGGTTCCACCTCGATCCGCTCTCCCACGTCGATGATCACTTCCAGGTTACCGTGAACGGTAACCTGGTCGGTCAGGTCTTCCTCGAAACGCTCGATGGTCTCAAGCAGCCGTTCCTGGCTACATCCTTCGCCCAGGTAATCTGGAGGGTAGGATCCGATCTGCTGGGAAAGGTAGATGTCGGCAAGTTGTCCCCAGCGGCGTTGCCGCTCCGGTTCGTCGAGTTCTCCACGGACCATCTCCGGAACGATTTTCAATCGCAGTTTCTTGATTCGTGGAATCACCTCGCCCTGCTGTGCTTCTCCCAGCCACTCCTCTTCCAACGGTCCAAGAACCCGGTCGATCAGCCGCTGGAGACGGGTAGCCAGTTCCCCCTGCTGGACTGAACCAAAGTACTCTTCCTCCTTGCTCGAGAGCAGGATTTCTCCGACCTTGCAGACCCGTTCTCGCAGTGGCAGGTGGCGTTGAGGTTGGCAGGAAAACCGCTCCTCGATCTCGCTCAGCACCTTGTCTGCTGCCTCCTCCAGGTCCCCGTGGAAGACATACCAGAGGGCGACTGGATGAACAAATACCTTGCCAGGCGGGTTCTCCCGGTGTCGTTTCTTGGCTGCCGCGCGGGCGATAAAGGCAACCCCGTCAAGCATCGAAGAGAGTCGCCCATTGGTACGGGTCACCGACCCCTCGGGGAAAATCACCAGCGGCCTTTCTGCTTCCGCCAGCGAGTCAATCGCCGTAT